>CALCCX010000131.1 GCA_937900165.1 uncultured Acidimicrobiia bacterium
CGGCGACCCACGAGATCTACACTCGTTCCCTACACGACGCTCTTCCGATCTGAACTTGTCTCCCCATCCGGCGTACCAGACGAGTCGATCGATTGATCTCTCGACCTCTCTTCTGGCCTGGGCTCTGGTTGGGCCAGACGCCCGAATCTGGTCGACGAAAGTGTCGGCTCGATCCTCAACCATCTCGGCAACCCGATACAGGATCTGGCCACGGTTGTAACCGGTGCGGTCGGCCCAACCGGCCTGAGCTTGCCTTGCCACCCTCACCGCGTCCCTCAGATCCTTGCGCGATCCGTCTGCCACGTTGGCCAGCACATTGTCGGCTGCATCCAGGGCCGGATAGGTCCGGCCCGATTCCGACCTCGGAAATGCTCCCCCGACATAAAGCTTGTAGGTCTTGCGGACATCAACCCGGCTCATCATCGCACCCCACTCAGGTAGGGAAGCAGACCGTGTTTGCCGCCTTCACGGCCAAAGCCAGACTCCTGATATCCACCAAAGGGAGAGGCTGGATCGAACTTGTTGTAGGTGTTGGCCCACACAACCCCGGCCTTGAGGCGGTCGGCCATCCACAGGATGCGAGATCCTTTGCTGGTCCACACCCCGGCGGACAGACCGTATGGCGTGTTGTTCGCCTTCTCGATCGCCTCGGCGGGCGTGCGGAAACTCATGATCGAAAGAACTGGCCCGAAGATCTCCTCTTGGGCGATGCGATGACTCTGAGACACACCGGTGAACAGTGTCGGCTTGAAGAAATAGCCTCGATCCGGGAGCTCGCATTCCGGCTGGTAGATTCCGGCCCCCTCTTCGATGCCCACGTCTACCAGCTCGGTGATCTTGTCAAGCTGCGCCTCGCTGTTGATCGCGCCGACGTCGGTGTTCTTGTCGAGAGGATCTCCTACCCTCAGCGTGTCCAGTCGACGTTTCAGCTTGTCGACGGAGTGATCGGCAATGCTTTCCTGCACCAGCAGGCGGCTTCCTGCACAACACACGTGGCCCTGGTTGAAGAAGATTCCGTTGATGACCCCTTCTATGGCCTGGTCGATGGGGGCGTCGTCAAACACGACATGGGGGGCCTTGCCCCCGAGCTCGAGGGTCAGGTGTTTTTTCGAACCGGCGATGGAGCGCTGAATCGCCTTGCCGACCGCGGTCGATCCGGTGAAGGCCACCTTGTCGATCCCAGGGTGGGCAACCAGGGCGGCTCCGGTCGATCCTGCCCCGGTGATCACGTTGAACACTCCAGGAGGTAAACCTGCTTCTGCGGTCAATCTGGCAAAGGCCAGGGCGGTCAGCGACGTGGTTTCAGCCGGTTTGAGAACCACCGTGTTGCCAGTAGCCAATGCGGGAGCAACCTTCCAAGACATCATCAACAGTGGAAAATTCCACGGGATCACCTGGCCTGCCACCCCAAGCGGCGCCGGCTTGGACCCAGGAAAGGCATACTCCAGCTTGTCCGCCCATCCCGCGTAGTAGAAGAAATAGGCAGCTACGAGAGGTATGTCGACATCGCGTGACTCTTTGATTGGTTTACCGCCATCCAGGGTTTCCAACACGGCAAATTCCCTGGCTCGCTCCTGGATCATCCTGGCAATGCGGTACAGGTATTTGGCCCTTTCCCTACCAGGGGTCTTCCGCCAAGAATCAGCGGCCTTCCTGGCAGCCTTGACGGCCCGATCGACATCCCGTTCGTTGGCCTCTGCAATCCGGGCCAAGGGTTCTTCAGTGGCTGGGTTGATCGTTGGGAAATAGCGCTTGGAAGCAGGGGATCTTGACGTCCCGTTGATCCACAACCCGTATGAGTCGTCGATCTGCACCAGATCTGTGGCCTCGAGCGAAGAGGCGTATTGGAAGTCGACAGGTGTGACTTCTGGCTTGGCCGGGGTTGTCTCGCTCATCCCTCAATCCTTGGTGAAGTAGTCGGGGTTTTGGTAGACGCCGCTGCGCAGCCAGCGGATCTGCATCAACACATCGTTCAGCAGGCTGGAGGCACCGAAGCGGAACATCCGGGGAGTCATCCATTCTGAGCCCATCGTCTCTGAGACGAGAACCAGGTATCGGATGGCGTCCTTGGCGGTGCGGATCCCGCCAGCAGACTTCATACCGATCCGGAAGCCGGTCATGGCCTCAAAATCTCGGATCGCTTCGAGCATCACCAAGGTCACAGGACGAGTCGAAGCGGGACTCACCTTGCCGGTGGATGTCTTGATGAAATCGGCACCCGCGGCCATCGCCAACATCGAGGCCTTGCGAACATTGTCGTAAGTGGCCAGTTCTCCGGTTTCGAGAATCACTTTGAGATGCGCCGTACCGCAGGCTTCTTTGACCGCGATTATGTCGTCGTAGACCTTGACGAAGTCGCCGGAGAGGAACGCTCCTCTGTCGATCACCATGTCGATCTCGTCCGCACCTGCCTGCTGCGCCCACTGTGTGTCTGCCACTCTGACCGCCAGCGGCGCCTGACCAGAGGGAAAATAGCTGGCGACCGCGGCCAGATGGATGTCCGTCCCCTCGAGGGCTTCGGCTGCGATCGGGACCATGTTGGGATACACGCAAAGAGCGGCGACCGAAGGAATCGTCGAGTCCGTTGGATCTGGACGGATCGCTTTGGAGGCAAGCTGAGTGATTTTGCCTGGAGTGTCCATGCCCTCGAGAGTCGTCAGGTCCATCATGCGGATCGTGAGTTCGAGTGCATACATTTTCGACTCACGTTTGATCGACCGGGTTGCCAACGCGGCTGCCCGTTCATCTGCGGCCACTTCGTCGACTGACGGCGTTGCTCGAAGGTAGGCCTCCAAGGACTTACGAGTGACCGACTGGCCCAATATCGGACTCGTATCTTGGATCGTTGCTGGGGCGCTCACTTTGGAGATGCTATCGGACCGGCGAGCTACCGTCATGCGCGCGGCGTTTCTGGACACGAGAGCGGGATCTTGGCGTCGGCGTTTCAGCCGCCTATGACGTCGCGTGATGACCGGAGTGCCTGACGCAGCTTCACCCGCTCGCCGGATTGTAGGATTGCTCCCGCGTAAATCCGGCCGGCCAGGCCGACTATCAGGACCGTCGAGACCATCGTCAGGACCACGGAGAGGACGATCTGCCAAACGGCTGCCTTACCAAGAGCGATGAGCGCAGGCATCGTGAACGGAGCAAATAGAGGAATCACGGACAGAACCGTGGCAAGCGTGCTCTCCGGTTCTGGCAGCACCACGACGAACGCAGCAAAGTAGCCGCTCAAGACGATGAGGGCGATCGGAATCGCGGCACTCTGAGCTTCCTCGGCTCGTGACGCCATCGCTCCACCCATCGCGTAGACGGTCGAGAACAGGGCAAAACCCAGAATGAACCAAATCACCACCCAGCCCGAAGCCAGCAACGCCTCGCCGGTCACCTCTACGAGGTCAGAGACGGTGGCCGCGATGAGACCGAGGCCGATCAAGAGGCCGAGTTGTGCCAACCCGAGAAGTCCAAGGCCGAGGAGCTTGCCTGCCATCATCTGCCAAGGGCGGACGGTGGCCAGAACCACCTCAACAACGCGGCTGGTCTTCTCCTCAACAACGCCAGTCAGGACGGTATTGCCATAGAGGTTGATCGCCATGAACAGCAATACGACTCCGGCTGAGGCTGCGCCCATACCCCCAAAGAAGCCCTCATCCTCGTCCAGTTGCTCGGGCTCAACCAGCGAGCGAACCGAAATCGGCTGATCAGGGCGACCGATCAACGCTGCCTGATCCTCGCTGACCCCTGCCGCTTCGATACGACCAGCAAAACGAACATCGGCAGAGGCAGCCGTGACGATGAAGGCCAGATCTGGGTTGAGTTCTTCGAGGACGACCAATTCGACACCGTCGACGAGGACACCGACGACTTCGTCGGCCTCTAAAGCTGCCTCTGCCGCCTCAATGGAGTCAAAACGCTGCAGGTCGATCTCAACATCGAGAGTCTCGGATACATTCTCGATGGCTGGCGTTACTCCCTCGGAGTTGACCAACCCAAGCGGGAGGGGATCATCGCCGATGATGCGAGGCAAGATGAGAATCAGGCCAAGGATCACAGCCATCGTGACGGCGTTTCCTATGAGAAATGGCCGGTTCCTCAAGCGTGCCTTCATCTCTCTGGCCGCGATCAAGCGCAGTACACGGGAGGATCTCATTGCAGGCCCGCCTCGCTTGGGTCCGCATCGACCTCGATTGCAGACAAATCATCGATTCCGACTGCCGCCTTGAACATCTGCGACAGGGTCGGCGGTTCAAAGGTGAATGCTCCGACGATTCCAGCTGTGGATGCGGACGCCAAAATCGCGGCAAGGTCGACGTCCACCGGAACTGAGAGAAACACCCGATTGGCGCTGCGTTTCACGACATCGACTCCGACGATTCCCGGCTCCCAATCGGCGGCCGCGACGCCAAGGGCAACCTCCAGGCGCCTCCGGCGGGAACGTTCTCGGAGGTCCTCCATATTGCCGTGCAAAGCGAGCCTGCCCTTGTTGATGATCACAACCTCATCGCACAAACCCTCCACGAGGTCTAGCTGATGGCTCGAAAACATGACTGCTGTACCCCGGCCGGCTCGTTCTCGCAAGATGTTCTCCATCGAAGTGACACCGATCGGATCAAGCCCGGAGAAGGGCTCGTCCAATACCAGGAGATTCGGATCATGAACCAGCGCCGCTGCAAGCTGGACGCGTTGTTGGTTCCCATGGGATAACTGCTCGACCTTGGAACCAATTCGGTCTGACAGCCCCATTTCCTCTAGAAGGACATCGGCAGACCTGGCGGCACTGGCCCGGCTCATGCCATGCAGGGTCCCAAAATAGGTGAGTTGCTCGCCGACTTTCATGGCGGTGTACAACCCACGTTGCTCTGGCATGTAGCCGAACGTCAACCTGTCGGCCGGCTCCACCCGGTGTCCGTCAATGAGAACCTGCCCGCCGTCAAGGGCGACGAGGCCGAAGATCGATCGCATCGCCGTCGTCTTTCCCGCTCCATTCGGCCCAAGGAACCCCAACAGGTTGCCAGGTTTCACATCAAAAGAGACTCCATCCAGAGCAGTGACCTCACCATATTGTTTGGCTAAGTTGTCGAGCCTCAGCATGCATGTTCCTGTCGTACTTCTGTGACGACGGTGGTCGCCGTGGTTTCGTGTACCGGGCCCCACCAGCCGACCAGGCACACGACGAAGGAAGCGACACAACGGGCAGGGCTGGCGGATTGAGCGAACCTTAGGCTCTAGTGCGGATATAGCCGCATTGCTGCCGAAAGTTCGTCAGATGGTGCATGTTCGATGCCACGCGCTGGAGGGGAAGCCGACATCCGATCGCCCACTCACAGTGACAGCCTGAGCGAACTTTCGGCTCTAGCGTACTTTTATGCCCACTAGAGCCTGAGGAACCAACCGACGCGCCACTCTAGGTGGGTTCGAGGACTCGGACGGCGGATTCAGGGAGATGCGATGCTCTTGCACCCTGGGCCACTCTGAATCCTGCCCATATGAAGGTGGCGGCGGCCAGGAGCGACACGGCGAATCCAGACGCTTCCCCAAGGGCGAGACCTGTACCTCCTGCCGCCGCGGCTGCCGTTCCGGCGACGATCAAGAGATTGGCCGTGATGATGCGGCGGTCACGATCCCTGAATCGGACAATCGAGACCACCGCGAGCACAATGAGCACCGTGGTGCCTATTCCTCCACTCACTGCTGCCCACATTCGAGGTCCGAAGCCTGACGCGAACAGCTCTGATCCGGCCGGTACACCCCCGGCGGGAAGCACACCGACGAATGGTTCGGCGAGAGTCATCGGCACGGAAATGGCAAACAGGGGAAACAAGAAGAACAACATGACATGCCCACTGCGGCGCCCGGCAACGAGAAACATCGATCCGAGGGCCAAGAATGGCACGTTGATGATGGCCCCAAACAGGTAAAACGTTCTGAAGGTCGCCGACGCCCAACCGAACGCGACCCCCAAGAACAAGGCCCAAGTCGCCAATGCAAAGAACCCGATCCCGGCTGTGTAGGCAGCTACGTGTTGGCGCGGCCGAAAGAAATAGGACCGCAGCAGATCAACGAAGAACCCGGTCGCAGCAAGTGCCGCCAAGGCAGATCGGAAGAGCGTCGTGTAGGGAAAGAGTGTAGATCTCGGTGGTCGCCGTATCATTAAAAAAAAAAAAAGAACATAACAAATCACGTCTGAACAATTACATGCTCTCTCATTCTTCCCCTTTTTTATTTATTTCCTTTGTGCCTCTTCTCTTCCCACCGTTGCTCTC
>CALCCX010000132.1 GCA_937900165.1 uncultured Acidimicrobiia bacterium
CGCCGGTTGTGGCCATAGGCCTGGCCGCGATGATCGCGGAGGCGATGCGCCTGGCGAACTTTTCATCTGCAAAGCGAGTGATGATGCTCGCGAGCGTTGGATGATCTGCATCGTTGACCAGAAAGCCGGCATCGTGGGGCGCATCCGGCCCCATCCGCATGTCGAGGGGGCCATCGTTTCGATACGAAAACCCGCGCTTTGGATCATCGAGTTGATGGCTGGAGACGCCGAAGTCGAACAGCACACCTGCGATGGCGCCGTGTCCAGCTTCGCTCACGATCATGTCCAGCTCTCCAAAATTGCCCCGCACCACCGACAAACGATCGTGCGAGAACGCTTCTTTCAACGCGTCGGGGTCCCGATCGATACCGAGCACCTCTACGCCCTGAGACAGGGAATCGAGCATCGCCCGCGAGTGCCCGCCGCCCCCGAATGTGGCATCGACGATGACGCCTTCGGTGAGCGGGCGGAACAACTCGACCACTTCGCGAACCATCACAGGTTCGTGGTAGGGGCGGTCCGATCCCTGGCTCATTGCCAGCCCCCCGGGCGCTGGCACCAACTGGAAGCGGGCGGAGTAAAGGGGCTATCCATTGGTAATCCGGGGGGCTGGCGATGGGCCAGACCTCGATAGGTCTTGTCTGGTCATATGCCTTGTTCGGAAAGCGCCTCCTCGATCGACGAATAAGCCTCGTCGGCCTCGTCGTTGTATCTCAGCCACTCGGCTGCGTCCCAGATCTCAACCCGGTCGGACACGCCTAGAACCGCTATGTCCTTTCCGAGGCCCGCGTATTCCCGCAGGTTCTGGGGGATCTGCACTCGTCCTTGTTTGTCCAGCTCTTGCTGAATAGCCGAGGCAAAAAAGGACCTTGCGTACTGGCGGTTCCTGGCGTTGGTGCGAGGAAGCTCGGACACCTGGCTCATCTCCGTCTCCCACCGATTGATCGGGAAGACGAAGAGGCAACGCTCTTGGCCCTTGGTGACGACGCAGCCCTCAGCAAGATCGTCGCGGAAACGGGAAGGGAGCACGACCCTTCCTTTCGCGTCAACCGAGTGTTGATATTCACCGAGGAACACGTCTTGTCCATATCTTCGTCCGTCACTTCTTCGTCAGAGGGGACTGCTCGAAGCAACCGCTGGACCTGGAAACAGGGTCTCCCCTGACCCCCCACCTGGACCCCCGGTTGCCCCCGGGTCTTCCACTTCGTGACACTCTCCCCCATTTCGCGCCACTTGTCAACACTATCGCCCCACTTTTCTCCCCACATACCCACGAGGTCATCCTCACGACCGCCCTGGCAGACGCTCAAAGCCACTTCCTGAGGCGATAGGTACCGTGAAGGCGAAGGAGCCCTCCGTGGAGACAACCCACTGTTTTGCGAATCGAGTCGGACAACAGCGACAAGGTCCTGCTCATCTTCCCTGAGGGCCCTTGCCGACGACTCTGGTGGCAAAGCGATCTGGAGGGATGTGGTCATCGACCATGGCGACTTTCTACGCCACACACGTCGGCGGAAGTGCCGGCCAAGACTTGACCGCAACCATCCGCCCGTAACGCCCGATCTGGGGCCTTGGCGTTACCTTTGAGCTGGGCATGGAGAGCCAGGAAAACGTCATCGCGTTGTACACCACAGTACTTAGGCGCGCTCAGGTGCGGCCCGATACATACCTGGACAGATTTCGAGGGAGAAATTTTCATGCTTCGCCGTGTATTGATCGCAACAATGGCATTCGGCTTGATCGGCCTAATGGTCGTCTCTCCGCCTGCGCCGGCCCCGGCCCTGCTCGCTCAAGACGCGGCGGAGGATCTCGAGGAGTCGGATCCAGGGACAGAGAGCCAGGAAAATATCGGGGTCGCCATGGCCGAGCTGGAACTTGGGCAGCGTTTCGAGCTTGGCGCCTGGGGAATCGAGGTCCAGGACATTTTCATGGAGGAATCCAGGTTCAGATTCGGCTACGAGGAGGTCCGGTTGTCGGTGGCCTTCATCACCCTCGCTGAACCGCTGCCGTACGAGTTCAACGCGTTCACCGGAATGGACGGTTTCCCGATGCTCCAATTGCGCGACGCAGCAGGCGAACTGTGGGAGAGCCCGGTCGTTCGCCCAAGCTCCAACACGTTTCCAGGCTCGGCCCTGCACACCATCGAAGCAAGCATCCCCGCCCACTGGACGGTCGGGTTCGATGTGCCCCAATCTGCATCTGACGAGATGAGCGTCGAAGCCGTATGGAACGGCAATGTCGTGGCGAGTTGGGACCTTACTTCTTCGCCCTCCGAGCCGGAGGGGTGGGACACGCCACCTGGTTCCAACGAGGCGCTGCCGGGCGACCCAATCGAGTGGAGCGACGATGTCGACATCACCATCGTCGGGCAGCTGGTCCAGGTTTGTGGAAATCCAGAGATCGAGAGGGTCACCGTCTACTACGTCACGGAACTCGAGGTCGAAAACCTCACGGATCGAGACGCCCTTTTCCCCAATGTCCGCTTTCCCGAATCGGTTGGCACTGCGGTGTGGGCCGACGGCACCAGCGCCCGTTACTCCATCCCGGTGACGCTGACCGAAGAGCAACTCGACGGAGAGTTGCCGCTCAACGCCAGGAACATCGAGCAACTGATCATCCCGCCAAGGACGACTGTGACAGTCGGACTCGTGTTCCCGGCGCCCCGCGACAGCCGCCTTGTGGACCCGGATGAGGCGCCGGAATCACTTCTCCTGAACACAGTCGGTGGTGAACGCTGGTGGTTCGACGTGAGCAACCAGCCCCTCGGGGCCTCTTTGATCATCACCTGCGAGTCATTGGGCGGGTCGGGATCGGTTGGGTTCGAGATCGGTCTTCCTGAAGGCTTCGTGGCGACCCAGCCGGTCGACGGCGACGTCTAAATCGACAGAGCAGTCAGGCGCTGTGTGCCAATAGATACTGGGCCCAGCTCGGCTCGTGTGATCGGCCAAGCGTCGAGTTGAGCCATCCCCGATACGAAGGGGCACCAGGGGTTTTAGCGAGCTTGAAACCTACCTCCGCCGGGAGGCGACTGCCCTTGCGGATATTGCACCGTCTACAACAGGCCACGACGTTCTCCCAAGTGTGCGCGCCGCCTCTTGCTTTCGGAATCACGTGGTCGAGGCTTTCGGCAGACCCAAGGCAGTACTGACACCTGTGCGCGTCTCGCGCGAACACCGCGTTACGGGTCAGCGGGACCCTCCGCATATACGGCACCTTGACGTATCGGCGGAGGCGAACTACAGACGGAACCTCAAAATGTTCACGTTCCGCCCGCCATTGGAGCTCGCTGCGTTCGATCATGTCTGCCTTTTCTCGCAGCACGAGAACAACCGCCCGCCGCGCCGTGACGATGGACAGCGGTTCGTAGGTGGCATTGAGAATTAGTGCCCGTCGCACCACAGTCATCCTGATGTTTAGGCCAGCCAGGCTACCAGTCACCCTGTCGCAGTTGCGCTGACCGAGTTTCAGCGCAATCGGCGAAGGCGGCGCCTCCACTCGAGAAAGTCCACCATTTCGTTTTGGGTCATTTCGTGGTCCAGATCCCCATATGCCGTGATGGTCCGCCACTCGAGGTATCGGCGGCGAGATTCTCCGCGTGACCTGAGGGCCCACACCACTCTCAGAGCCTCCGGAGTCAAGCCGGGGCGTCGAATCAGCACGCCGATGGTCACCCTGACAAGGGGGCTCGTTCTAGGGCCGTCTCTAGAGGTTTCGGGCACGGTGTTGAGTATATGGAGATGATCCACTGTGGGCGCAAGCCGTGGAGGCCACTATGGTTTTTCTCACTCTCCCTTGTTCCTTCATTCTCAGCGAGGAGTCAACCCAGTGACCCAGGACATGTTGCCAAGCGAAGATGTCGCTTGGTTCTCACAACAGTTCGACGGCATCGTGTCGAATCTCGAGCAAGTCGTACAGGGCAAACGCGACGTCATCGAATTGGTTGCCATGTGTCTTCTCGCCGGTGGACATGTGCTGATCGAAGACGTGCCTGGGGTGGGAAAGACGCTATTGGCCAAGTCACTGGCACGCTCGATCGACTGTACATTTCAACGGATTCAGTTCACTCCTGACCTCTTGCCTTCCGACATCACGGGCGTATCCGTATGGGACCGCCAAACATCGAAGTTCGTATTCAATCCCGGCCCGATCTTCGCCAACATCGTCGTGGGTGACGAAATCAACCGAGCCTCGCCCAAGACCCAGGCGGCACTTCTGGAGGCCATGGAGGAGAGTCAGGTCACGGTCGACACTGCCACTCACCCACTCACGCCACCTTTCATGGTCATCGCCACCCAGAATCCGATCGAGCACGAGGGGACGTATCCGCTGCCGGAGGCGCAGCTTGACCGATTCATGATGAGGGTGGTTATCGGCTACCCAACGCGAGAAAAGGAACTCGAAATCCTCGACACTCACGGAGGCAGACCCATCTTCGACGAATTGAAACCGGTGGTGCACGCTGACGATGTGGTTCAGATGGTCGACATGGCCAGACGGATTCATGTTGCCCCCTCGATCAAGGGTTACATCGTCGATCTCGTCGAAGCCACCAGAAGACACGGCGAGTTGATGCTCGGGGCATCACCACGCTCGGCGCTGTACCTTCAGCGAGTTTCGAGGGTCAGGGCCGCCGTCCGGGGGCGCGAGTACGTGACGCCGGATGACGTCAAGGCGTTGGCCAGCCCAGTGCTCGAGCACCGCTTGGCTCTGCGCCCCGAGGCTCAGATGCGCGGTTCGGACCTGAGTGAAATCGTCGCAAATGTGGTCGGGGGTCTCGAGGTACCCGGCGTCAAGTCAGGCAGATGATGCTCACAGAGCGTGGCTGGGCCGGCCTAGGTGCCGGCGTCGCGCTTGGCCTCCTCTGGATGGGGCTCGGCGAACTTGAGTTACTGACCTCAGCACTCGCCCTCATCGCTGGGGTGGTGATTGCCTTCGTTCTGGTCAGCTTTTCCTCACCCAAGGCTGCGGTGACTCGCCAGCTACGCCCCAACCTCGTTCACGAAGGCGACCAGGCCTCTGTGTCGGTCGAAGTCGTCAATCTGTCTCGTCGCTCGATGCGCAACGTCGTCCTGGAGGACACCGTCTCGAATCTGGGTTCAGCTCGGTTCGCCCTCGGCAAGTTGAGGCCGGGGCAGAGAGCCACAGCCTCCTACCAAATCTTATGTCGGCCGCGGGGCGTCTATGTAATTGGACCTGCCGTCCTGACCGCAGCTGATCCTCTTCGTTTGGCGTCGACACGTTCGACATCCGGCGAAGGCGACAGGCTCATTGTTTATCCGGCTGTCGAAGACCTCGAGGGGTTTCCGGTTGTCAGAGGCCTCGACCCTTCCGTCCAGGCGGCCAAACCGGAATTCTCCCACAGCGGCGGCGAGGACTTCTTCACGTTGCGAGAGTATCGGATAGGCGACGATCTACGCCGGGTTCACTGGCCTTCCACCGCCAAACGTGACAAGCTGATGATCCGGCAGTTGGAAACCCCATGGCAGGCGAGGGCCCTGGTGATGCTTGACGTACGTACATCCAGCTACGACAACGCTGCCGCATTTGAGCGAGCAGTAAGAGGCGCCGCCTCAGTGATGCGTCACCTTCTCAGAGAGGGGTTTTCGGCCGACCTCTGGGCAGGAGGCACCACGGTTTCCAGCCAGGAATCCTCACCATACGCGGCCGCCATGGAGACGCTCGCTGGGGCCGAACCTCAGGACGACCTCGATATCCGAGCCGCCGCCACTCACCTACGCCGGGCCGCCAGAGGCGGCGCATTGGTGATAGTCACTGGCACCCCAGACCAGGAGTTGATTGCCGCCCAGCGACTGCTGGGCCGTGACTTCGGCCGGACCGTCGTGATGTCGGTCTCTGAAACAGCATCACCGGTGCTGGTTCAGTTCCAGCGGATTGGAGCGGTGACGATCCACGTCTCGCCGCACGAAGCCTGGGCGCCTGCCTGGCTACAGGGAGTGAGGAACGCATGGGCTACCGCCTGACCTGGTTCGCCACCGGCGCGGGGATTCTGCTGGCCATCCTTCGGATGGGCCGGCTCCTGCGCGATACATCCCAAGGTCCTCCCTGGC
The DNA here is from genome assembly GCA_937900165.1 of uncultured Acidimicrobiia bacterium. Taxonomy (GTDB): domain Bacteria; phylum Actinomycetota; class Acidimicrobiia; order Spongiisociales; family Spongiisociaceae; genus SZUA-232. The sequence goes on from CALCCX010000132.1 coordinate 6,069, forward strand.
AACTCGTTCTCATAGCTGCGCTGTTACTCGGCGGAATGATCACTTGGGTCACAGTGTCGTATCGGGTGCGCACGACCCTCATGATCTTGGCAAACATCGCCGGATTGGCGATAGCGACGCTGCGAATCGCTGCTCCTGACACGGCCCTGCTCGGTGTCCTCCCGACGGCGAGCACACTCGGCGAGGTCAGCCGCGAACTCGGCTTCGCCATGGAACTGATCCGCTTCGGGACCGCCCCGATCATCCCGGTCGCCGGGATCATCCTCATGCTCACCTGGATCTTTTGGACCATCGGAGCACTCGGCGTTTGGGCCTTGATGACCGGCAGGGGAATTCTGGCTGTCGTCCCTGGGATGATCTTGTACCTCCAACTCGCGACAATGGATCGGATTCCACCAGGTCGCGGGTGGCTAACGGCAGCGATGCTGGTGCTGATCGGCTCCCTGGCCGCAGTCGCCTTCGATGAACGCCTTGCGGGGGCCGGCAGAGCCAGAACCAGCGAGAACAAGTTCGTGAGAGCCGCGGCGCCCTCTACTCCTATTGTTTTCACCGTCGCGGTCCTCATTTTCACCATGCTCGGTTCAACGCTGCTCACATCTCAGATTCCCGAGTCTGGCATCCTGAATTGGCGAACCCGGACAGGTTTTGGAAATGGGATATTCGGTGGCGTCTCCTACAACCTGTTTGTCGGCGTCCAACAGAGCCTCGTCGCTCAGTCTGACGAACCGGTTTTCACCGCGCGGATCACCTCTGGCGACGTCGACGGCGAGGACATCTACTGGAAGTTGATCGCCCTCGAGGAATTCGACGGCGAAAACTGGTTCCCGAGGCGATCCGTGATCACCAGGCCGACCGAGAATCCGGCAACTTGGGAACTCGACGATCAACAGTTCCGCGGCCCGACGGAGAGCGTGACAGCCCAAATCGAGATTCGATCCCTGCGCCAGAACTACCTGCCATCCATCTATTCGCCCCGGGAGATCCGAACCGAATCGGCGATTCTGTACGAGAGTGTGCGAGCCAGGGAAGATTCGGCGCTCAGGTTCGATGCCTTGACATTCCAGGGCCTCAGCTACGAGATCACAGCCTCGCTGCCTCAACCTGACATTGGAGTCCTGGCCACTTCAGACGGCAGCCTCTCACCCATGTTTGCAGGCGCAGCGGCTGCCGGCCTGTTCGCCGCCGGCCCAGGGTCGGCCGAATCACTTCAGTTCGACGATCGCGACGATTTTCTCGATCTCAGTTCCCTTTCTTCGGAGGACCGCAGCATTCTGCGCGAGTTCGCCAGAGAGATCACGGCCACAGGTACGACCCAATTCGAGCGAGGCCTGCTTCTCGAATCGTTCCTGCGCGATACCTCGATATTCACCTACGACGTGAACATCAGCCCGGGAAGTTCGGCACAGCGCCTGGTTGATTGGCTTCTGAGTCCTGACAGCCCCAACTTCAGGCGAGGCTATTGCGAACAGTTCGCCACCTCCATGGCGGTAATGGCCAGGACCCTCGGCATCCCAAGCCGGGTGATTCTCGGCTTCGCTCCTGGAACCCAAGGCCCAGATGGCACCATCACAGTGACCCAGCGCGACGCCCACTCGTGGGTCGAACTCTGGATGCCTACCCAGGGTTGGGTGCGATTCGACCCGACTCCGCGTTCTCAAGCAGACAATCCAGGCCTATTCCAGAACATCGGTTTCAACCCTTCTCAGATCACTCCGCTCGACCCGGATGAAGACGGTGCAGTTGTCAACCCGTCGCCGGCGGACTCCAACAGGTCCGACATCCTCGCCAGAATTCTCGGGGCAGATTTCGAAGATCCGGGGATTGAGCTGCCTCAGGCCAGTCCAGATGTGGCAAGAGTTTTTCCATGGAGGTCGGCGATCGCAGCCCTCCTGACGATGGTCTTGGCCACCGTTCCTTTCACAAAGTTCATTCGAAGGCGACGGCGCCTCGCCAGACTCAAGGACGGAGACGTCTCGGCCGCCTGGTACGAGATCGTCGATCGGCTGGGCGACCTTGGCGCCCCCGTGCCCAAGTCTGCGACACCGCTCGAAGTTGCCGCCTCGACCACGGACAAGATGATGCCTCTGGCGATTGTTTACGGAGAATCAATCTACGGTCCAGACGCGCCTGGGCGTCCGAGAGCGTCCATCACCACGGCCGAACTCTCCTATGATCTGACTCAGGCACATATTCAGAACCACTACGGCAGAACAAGGCGCCTGTTGGGATGGATGAGACCGGGGTCACTGAAGAAACGTCGCCGCCGCTGACCAGCTTCCCCCAACCTCGAACCGGGCGACTCGCCTCCCTAAGGTGGATCCGGGCTAAGTCGGTGGATCCAGGCTCAGGAGCCAGACGCCTCTGCTGCTTCTGTCAACACGTCATCCTCGACGTCTTTGAGCACTGAGAGGAAACGATCTCGGTCGAGTTCGAAGCGGCTCACGTCTTCTTCGACCTCTCTGGCGATGTTGTCGATCGCCACGAAAAAGGCCAGCTGGCCATCTCTGAGGGCGTCCAAGAGTTCGCCTTCGTCTGTCGCAACGTGAAAGATGGTTGAACCGTCCGTGACCAACTTGACATTCGCCAGGTGCCCGTCGATGTCGGCGTTCCGTCTCAGATAGTCCCAGGCCCGACGGACCCGCTGAACCGACATGCCATTGTCCAGGAGACTGCGAACGACTCTGAGAGCCACGAGGTCACGGAAGGAGTAGAGGCGTCTGACTCCAGGACGCCCGCCAGTGGCCTGTACCGAGGGCTGAACCAGATTGACCCGGTCCCAGTACCTGAGTTGATGCGATGTACAGTTGGTCAGGTTCGACGCCTGCTGCGCGGTGAAACCTTCTGGCACTCCGACACTCTCCCATGGTCCATGTCGTGGCCTCGGACGATGCGTCACCACGAACAAAATCTGACCGGGAAGAATAGCGCTTCGGGGACAACCGCCTAGCCCTACGTACCACCCGGGCCGGTAACTCTAGCCTCGCGAATCGATCAGCGTCGGAACGGCCAGCGGCTTTTTCGCGAGTCGCCGAGAATCTCGAGCTCTTCGTTCGGGATGGTCCTCGATCCGCCGGCCATTCCTGCCGCCAAGGCCGTCGCAGAGACCACCATGATCACAAATCCGATCAGGCCGATCACGACGTTGATCAAGAAAGTCCCAAGCATTATCGCCAATCCGATCACCGTGCCAGCGCCTGCCAGCTTGACGTGTCGCCTGGCGAAACCCGCCAGAGGCATGGTCGAAGCTGCTCGAACGAGATCGGGGTCTTCCTCCCGAAACTGCTGAGCGATATCGTCGAGAATGCGCTGTTCTCGCTCGTCCAAAGGCATCGAAGCCGTCTCCTGGCACTAGTACCGCCTTCATTATATGCCTAAGCCGAGTTTCAGGGGCCGAGTCGAGCAGGCAAATTCGCCAGTCGTCCGTATCTGCTTTCAATGGGCGTCGTCGTCACGGGGTCGAGGGCGCTTCTTTGGCCGGCCGTCCGCCAAAGTCGCGGGCCCAACCGCATCTGACCCGAAACGATCTTGGGCCACCGCGATGGCCTCGGACAGTTCGTCCCATTTCGCTGGTCGATCAACAGCGAGTTGTCGTGGCTGCGCCTCAGACATGAGTGAACTCAGACCTACACCGAGCAACCGCACCGGGCGCGAACCGACCGACGCCCTTTCCAACAATCTCAGGCTCGCCCGGTAGATGTCTCTCGCCACATTGGTTTGCGCCGGCAGCGTCTCGCTTCGGGTGATCGTTTTGAAGTCGGCGAACCGCACCTTCAGGTGGGTTGTCCTCCCCCAAAGGCCGGCCCGCCTCGCTCGCCCCGCCACCTTCTCAGAGTGTCGTAGAAGTTCGATCTCCAACCGCTCGACCCCGACCAGATCGGCCTCGTAGGTTTGCTCGACCGATATCGACTTGGTTTCGCTATCCGACAGCACTGGACGGGGATCCCTTCCGTTGGCCAGCTCGTGGAGGTGCACTCCCACGCTGTCGCCAACTCTTGAGCGAAGAGCCGGTTCGGGAACCGCGGCCAGGTCACCAATGGTTTCAACTCCGAGCTGTTCCAGGGCCGCGTGGGTGCTTTGGCCCACCCCCCACAACGCTCGCACGGGAAGCGGATGGAGGAAATCGAGCTCGCCACCAGCCTTCACCAGATGGATGCCGTCGGGTTTGGCGTGTTCTGAGGCCAGCTTTGCCATGAATTTGGTTGTCGCCACCCCGACTGATGCAGGGAGGTCGAGATCGTCCCGAACCGAACGGCGGACGGCGACTGCGACATCGGCAGCAGAGCCGAAGTGCATGCGGAGTCCCGAAACATCCAGAAACGCCTCATCAACCGAAAGCCCTTCGACTGTCGGCGTGTAGGAGCGGAAGATCGAAAACACCCTGGTAGAGACGGACGAGTATTTGTTGTGATCCGGCGGGACGATCACCAAATCAGGACAAAGGCGCCTGGCCCTGGTCATCGGCATTGCCGAACGAACGCCGAACACCCTCGCCTCGTACGAAGCTGCTGCCACCACACTACGAACGCCGGTGCCGCCCACGACGACCGGTTTGCCGATCAGCGTTGAGTCATCCAGTCGCTCGACTTCGACAAAAAAAGCATCCATATCAACATGGAGGATCGATTCGTTGAACCCAGGTCGACCTGGCACACCATCGACTTTAGTTGCGAGACCGATAAGGCGGCGTCGGGGCGCTGACTACTCCCCAATTGCGGGGGTCCATTGGCGTCGCTTCGGCATCTAGCCCACGGACCATCAGGACTCGTCAGGCGGGAACGGGGCTTGATCAGGTGGCGCCCAGCGCCATTCTTCGGTCCAAGGGTCCCCAACTGATAGAAGAGAAGCCTCTGCATGCCGAGGCTTGGCATCGGCAAGGTGGCGAAGGGAGCGACCGGTGAGCGCCAGCCTGGCCGCCTGGATGGGATCCTGGTGTGAAACCACCACCACTTCACCAGGATGCCTGGCAGCGATATCTTTGATCGCTCCTGACATACGAGCCGCCAGATCGGCCAATCGTTCAGGGTTGAAGACGAGGACCAACGGAAGGCAGGGCTGAACGTGCAGGTCGCAAGGAACGTGCGATTCGAGGTCATCCCGACGCACGCGCTCCCACCGACCGGACAATCCCCAGTCGGTCAGTCAAGAATCAACGAGAACACTCAAACCGTGGGAGTCTGCGATGGCCGCGGCGGTCTCGGTCGCCCGCTGGAGTGGAGATGCATAGACGGCGGCGATCCCCAAGGAACTCAATCGCTCTCCAACGGACGTTGCTTGGCGAAACCCACACTCTGACAAGCCGAATCCCGGCAAATCGCCGTAGACGACGTTGTCCGGATTATCTACCTCGCCGTGACGGACGAGGATGGCTGCATGTGACATGGGCATGAGATTGTAGGACGTGGAATCCACAACCATCGTCTGGCCGGCCGACCGGCAGAGAGCCGAGACAAATCAGCGATAATGGGACCATGCCACGCAGGATCATTTTGGCAGCCATCGCACTTTTTGCCGCGCACGTCGCATGGGCGGCGAGAGTTTCGCTCGGTGAGACTCCTATCGCGCCCAACGGCCGAGCCCTGGTCTCGGCCGACCTTCTGATCATCGGAGCCGTGGTTACAGTCGGAATTCTGCTGGATCGCACCCCTTGGACCCGCACCCTGGCCCTTCTGTCGATTGGTGCCAACGGAGCGATTGCCATCACTCACCCGATTGACATCACCTGGGTAGTGGCAGCGGTATTGTCAGCAATCGCAGCTTTTGGCCTGGCTCCTCCACCGAGCGGACG
>CALCCX010000133.1 GCA_937900165.1 uncultured Acidimicrobiia bacterium
GGGTGATGACCACGTCGGAGATGTCTTCGATGATTCCAGCGATACGCCGATACTCAGCCGCGAGATACGTGGCGGCATGTGACGACGCTGCGTTCTGGGGCAGATAGAGGATTTGACAGCTCATATCGGGGAATTGGCGGGTCCACACTCCGTTGAGGTGGCGGGCCGCGTCGCAGATGGGATGGGTGACGTACATCGATAGAAAATCGAGCCGCCCGGAGAGCATTTGCTCGAGGGACGTTCTGAGAATGGAGCACACAAATGCGGCGATGTGGGCGTCCGCCTGACGAATCTGGACGCTGTTGTCGAATCCCTTCATCTTCAGCGGCAGCATTCCGGCAGCGTGAGCGATCTCTTCTGGGAAGTAGACCTGGAAGTGACCCAACACCTTCCCGTCCGGGTTTGCTTCCAGCCACTCATGCACAGCCGGGTATTCGGGGTCTTCGACGGCCGTCCGGCACGCTTCGATTATCTGGCTGAACTCTTCTTCCATGGTCCCCGCATCCTGACTGACCGGTTAGTCAGGATCGTACCGTGATCCGCTCATTCTCTCAAGACACAGCGGGCATCATTTCCTGTGGTGCATATGCATCAGGCTCACGGGTGGAGTCTCGCCTGCTCGCCCACGTGCGTACGATTCGCCAATGGATAGACCGCCAATCAGGGTGCTGATTGCCAAACCGGGCCTTGATGGTCATGACCGGGGGGCAAAGGTCGTGGTGAAGGCGTTGCGGGACGCCGGTATGGAGGTGATCTACACCGGTCGTCACCAGAAGGTCGCGTCAATCGCGCGGATCGCGTCCGATGAGGATGTGGATGTGGTCGGCCTCTCCGTACTGTCTGGCGCGCACGAGGAGTACTGCAGGAGGGTGCACGCGGCGCTCATCGAGATCGGTCTCGACGATGTGGTCCTGGTTGTGGGAGGGACCATCTCTGAGGCAAGCCGACCGGCCCTGGAGGAGCTCGGCTATCTCGTGTTTCCGACCGGGGCCGCCCTGGCCGACATCATCGCGGGCATCACCGAGGCCGTGGGGGCGAAAACTGCTAGTCGGAGCTGAGGTCCGACCTGGCGTCGACAGTTGCATCTTCGTCGACGGTTCCGTCCGGGTCGATTACCACCGAGTATCGCTCGCGGGCGGCGTCTGGGCTGACCAGGCCGAGCCTGACGTCGCGGGCCACCGCCTCAGTGTCGCGTTCGTGAGGATCGCCGTACCCTCCGCCGCCGGAGAGCCGGAAGCTCACCACATCGCCGTATTCGAGGTCCAGAGATGCCTTGCCACCAACGTTGCGTTCGGAGGGCTCACCGGGGTTGATCACTGTCGCTCCCAGGGCGCCTGGCTCTCCGCCGAACAATCCGAAGGGGGCAAATGTCTGTCTCTCGGACAGGTTGGTGAACTTGACGTCCTCGCCCAGGATTCTCATGTCACGCCTGACGCCGCATCCTCCCCGCTGTCGACCGGGCCCCCCGCTGTCAGGGATCAGCTCGAAGCGCTCTACAACGATCGGCTGGATCGCCTCCTGGGCCTCGACCGGGATGTTTGACGCGTTGAAGGCCGACGACATCGCCTCACAACCGTCGCGGTCCGCCCGAGCTCCCGTGCCTCCCAGCACCAACTCGTAGGCCACGAACCGCCGGTCTTTCGCAGGGTCGAAACCACCCCAGGTCGGGTTGGAGAAGTGTGATCCGGCGGCCGCCACCCGCTCTGGTAGGGCCGGAGCGAGTGCCCCGAGTACAGCCTCGAACACCCGGTAGCAGATGATCGCCCGGGGGCCTCCACCCGCCGGCCGCCTCGGGTTCAGGAACGAGCCTTCTGGTGCAGAAATGGCGATCGGACGCAGGGCCCCTGCATTCATCGGGCCGAAGGGATCGGTGAGACATTTGATCGCCGCAAAGCTGTAGGACTTCGTGTAGTTGAGGTAGGCGTTCAGGCCGGACTCGGTCTGGGGAGAGGATCCGTCGAACCCGATGGACATTGAATCGCCGACGACGTTCACCGCCACCTGAACGGTCAGGGGCTCGGTGCCCGGCCCGAAGTCGTCGAGATGATCGCTGAACTCGTAGTGGCCATCCGGGATGGAGGTTATGGCCTCGCGCATCGTGGCCTCGGTCTGATCGAGGATGACCTCGATACAGCTCTCGTACACAGCCAACCCGTGTTTGTGGACCAGGTCCTGGAGCCGAAGCTCGCCCACTTTCAGTGCGTTCCTCTGCGCCAGCAGGTCACCGCGGAGGTTGTCCGGTGTCCGTGAGTTGGAGGCGATCAACTCCAGCACCGCTTCGTTTGGTATCCCGGCTTCGACGATCTTGGTTGGGGGGATGAACAGACCCTCCTGGTGGTAATCGAACACTCCCTCCACCGCCTGGCTCCCAGGTCTCGAACCGCCCACGTCCGTGTGGTGCACGATGTTGACGGTGAAGCCGACGAGATCGTCCCGGTGAAACGCCGGCTGGGTCACGAAGAAGTCGGGTAGGTGGCCGGAGCCGAGAGCGGGATCGTTGAGCAGCATCACATCGCCGGGCGCCAGCGTGTCGGCCGGGAAGGCCTCCAGCATGTTGAGGACCGCGAAGTTCATGGCCCCCATGTGCCCGGGGCTGTATGGGCCCTGGGCGGTCATCCGTCCACTCCGGTCGAATATGGCAACCGAGAAGTCCTGCCCTTCGCGGGCCTGGGCCGAATACGCGGTCCGGTGAATCGTGGTGCCGACCTCAACCGCAATCGACTGAAGACCGCCCCAGACGACGCCGAGGGTGATGGGATCTGGCCGGGTCATCAAACGACTCCGATCCGGACGGTTCCGTATTCGTCGACCAATCCTTCGAGACCGGGCGGAATCACGGTCGTAGATCGGAAGAGCGTCGTGTAGGGAAAGAGGGTAGATCGCGGGGG
>CALCCX010000134.1 GCA_937900165.1 uncultured Acidimicrobiia bacterium
TTGTTTTTTTTTTTTTTCAAGCAGAAGACGGCATACGAGATATATCAGTGTGACTGGAGTTCAGACGTGTGCTCTTCCGATCTGGTTGCCTTGCAGAGCCGAACTCCATCGATGATCGAGGCGTGGTTGAGAGCGTCCGAGATGATCGCGTCTTGGTCGTCGAGGATCGTCTCGAACAACCCGGTATTGGCATCGAAACATGACGAGTAGAGGATCGTGTCCTCGGTCCCCAACAGCGTGCTGATGCGCGCTTCGAGGGCCTTGTGAACGGTGTGGGTGCCACAAATGAATCGCACCGACGCCATCCCGTATCCGTTGGCGAACAGCGCATGTGAGGCTGCCTCGACCAGATCAGGGTGGTTGGCGAGCCCCAGATAATTGTTCGCGCATAGGTTCAGGACTTCGGATCCGTCCTCCAGGGTGATGACCGCGTCCTGGGGGGAGGAGAGCACCCGTTCGGGCTTGATGAGACCCTCGTCGCCCAACAAGGTGAGATGGTCGGCAAAGTGTTCTGTGAACCTGGCATCCATCATCACGAGCATACGCCTGTTCCTCCCCGAGCCGACCCGGCGGGTTGATGCGGGCGCGAACAGAGCGGGACGCGTAACCTGGTGTTCGGAGACAAGGAGGTCAACGCCATGCTTCTCGAGCGGGACGACCTACTCGCCACTCTTGGCAACCTCCTGGAGTGTGCGCGGTCTGGCGACGGTTCGCTGGTGCTGCTGGCCGGAGAGGCAGGCTCCGGCAAGACATCGGTGACTCGAGAGCTGGCCAATAGTGTTGGCGACACGGCGGTCGTCCTGTGGGGCGCATGCGATCCGTTGTCGACGCCCCGGCCCCTCAGTCCGCTCCACGACTTCGCTGCCGATCCTGATTCTGGGCTGAGCGGTCTGCTGGATGAGCACGTTGAGGCGGTCGAGACATTCGGCACGGTGCTGGCGCGCCTCAAGGGCACGCTTCGTCCTGTGTTGATGGTCGTCGAAGACCTTCATTGGGCCGACGAAGGCACGCTCGACTTCGTTCGATTCGTCGGTCGGCGCGTTGCCGATACGAATGCCCTGGCCGTCTGCACCTATCGAGACGACGAGGTCGGACCCGACCATCCCCTGAAGTTGGTGCTCGGTCAGCTCGGTCCGATGGAAACGACTCACCGGCTGGACGTTCGACCACTCAGCGTGGCCGCGGTGGCCGTGTTGGCCGGTGAGCGGGCGGTCGATGCAGAGGCGCTCCATCGCCTGACGGATGGCAACGCCTTCTACGTGACCGAGGTGATCGCCGCCGAGGAGAGTCTTCCGGGCACGGTCCAGGAGGCGGTCCTCGCCAGGGTCGGGCGCCTCGGCGATGGCCCGCGCCGAGTTGTCGAAGCGGTGTCCATCGCCCCACGGTCGCTCGAGATCTCCCATGTCGGTCTCCTGACCGGAGCACTGGTCGAAGACATCGACGAGACCGCCGGCTCTGGAGTGCTCGCGGCTGAGGGGAGGTTCTTGAGTTTCCGCCACGAACTGGCCAGGGCCGCAGTGGAGGAGTCGATTCCGATGGCTCGGCGGCTCGATCTACACCGGAGGATGTTGTCGCTCTTGGAGGATGCCGATTCGCCTGATCGCGCCAGGTTGGCTCATCATGCAATGAGAGCCGACGCCGCTGATCTGGTGGTGGATCACGCACCCTTGGCGGCCCAAGAGGCCTCGAAGCGCGGGGCACACAAGGAAGCGATCTCTTTCTACGAGTCCGTTCTGTCCCACCCTGAGCTGGTGGGGGACGATCGTGTTGCCGAGTTTCGTCTCGCACTGGCGACAGAATTCGGCATTGTGGACCGTCAAGGAGAAGCCCTGCGCCAGGCCACGCTGGCGGTCGACCATTACCGTGCCGGCAACCGGACCGATCGGTTGGCGGCTGCCCTGGTCCAGGTCGCCGGGCCGCAATGGAGTCTGGGCGACGCGCCATCATGCCGGGCGACCATCGATGAGGCAGTCGAGCTGCTGACCCGGCTGGGCCCGAGCCGAGATCTGGCCCACGCCCTTTATACGTCGTCCCATTTCTACATGTTGGCCCGCCAGGGCCAATTTGCGCTCGAGGTGGTCAAGCGGTCAGCGGCCATGGCGGAAGAGTTTGGCGCCAATGACATCGGTTGGTCGGCCCGCCTCATCATCGGGTGCATTGAGATCATCACTGGCGCGCCATTGCGGGGATTGGCTGTCTTGAATGAGATCAAGGAAGAGGCCGAGCGAGGAGATGACCCTCACCGTGTCGCCAAGACCTTGGGAATGCTTGGATCCGGCGGTGGTGAGGCGCGGCTCTACGACGATGCTATTTCCGCGCTGGATGAAGGCATCGTTCAAGGCCTTGCAGCCGACGAGGATTATGCCGTCGCCTACAACCGATCCTGGTTGGCTCGTATCGCCTTTGAGCAGGGACGGTGGAACCAGGCGGTGGAGTATGCCGAACTGGTAGACAGGACGTCCTCCACCGGCGTCGGGATCGCCAATGTGACGGCCAGGGGTGCCTTGGGGAGGGTGAGGGTCCGGCGGGGTGATCCCGGTGGCAGAGAGTTGATCGAAGACACGCTCCAACTCGGTGTCAGCTACGAGCTCCAGCACGTGTGGGCTCCGCTGTGTGGTCTCGCCGAGCATGAGTGGCTCTCCGGGCGCGCCCAGCGCATACCCGTGCTCCTGAGCGAAGACTATGGGCGGGCGCTCGACACGGACAGCCAATGGGCGAGAGGCGAGCTTGGTTTCTGGATGTGGAGGGCCGGCGCCATTGATGGGCCTCCTGACAATGCCGCCAGACCGTTCGCGCTCCAGATGGCCGGCGAATGGCGAGCAGCTGCGGAGGCCTGGCGAGAGATCGGTTGTCCCTACGAGGTGGCTCTGGCGCTGGCTGATGGTGATGAGACGGCGTGTCTGGAGGCACTGCCGACCTTTGACTCGCTTGGAGCTCGCCCCGCCGCCTCTCTCGTTCGGGCCAGACTCAGGGATGTGGGAGTGAAGAATATTCCGAAAGGCCCGACCAAGCAGACATTGGCAAACCCCGCAGGGTTGACCTCCCGCCAGCTCGAAGTTCTTGGCCTGATGGCGTCTGGGATGTCGAACGCTGAGATTGCGGACGAGCTGTTCCTGGCGAAAAAGACAGTCGAGCATCACGTCTCCGCAATCTTTTCCAAGTTGTCCGTCACAACCAGGGCCAAGGCAATCGTGGCCGCCCATGAGCTTGGGACCACCCAGAAATAGGTGTGCGCAAGCCCCGAGATAGGGGTGCGCCCCGATGTGTCGAAGCCACTCCTTTTCTTATGTTCGACCAAGGCCGGAGATGCCGGCGCGAAAAGGAGACCCAAATGCCTCGTTACCTGGTCGAAAGAAGCTTCCCGGATGGCCTGGAGATCCCGACAACCTCCGAAGGCCTGAAGGCCTGTCTCGGCGTAGTCGATGGCAACACGGGCGAACAGGTCACCTGGATTCGGTCGTTCGTGACCGATGACCACCAAAAGACCTTCTGTATCTACGACGGGCCCACCCCTGAGGCGATTCGCCGGGCCGCAGATGTCAGCGAAATGCCGGTCGACGCGATCTCCGAGATCAGCGTCCTCGACCCCTACTTCTACGTGGGTGGTCAGTCGTGAAGCGAATGATGATGCGGCTGATCCTGGCGGTGGTCATGACCGTGGCTACTGCCGGAGTCGCGGCGGCCGCCGACAAAAGTACGACCGGCAGGGTCGATTTCCAGCCGATCGTGCAGGAATGGAACTCCGACGGGACTCCGAACGCCGATCAACCAACGGTCGGCTGGTCGCTGCTCCGGCGAACACCGGATGGCCTGAAAGCCATGGCCAGGGTCGCCGGTTTGGAGCCGGGCGGCGTATACACGTTCTGGTGGGTCGTCGTTCAGAGGGACGGAGCGTTCCCCAGCGACATTTTCCTTGCCTACGGCGCCAGCGCGGTGGCCAACGATCAAGGTCGGGCGAATGCTCGCATGTCAGCCACGCTCGGTCAGCCCGGCATTGAGGGTTTCATCCCGGACGGTATCAACGAGATCCCGTTCGCCTCTCTGGACGAGCCACTCACGGCGACAGTGCGAATCGAGATCGCCTACCACGGACAGGCAGACGAGGCCGGGGATGGCGAGCTTGCTCAGTGGATGTCGGACTTCTGGACGGGATCGGCGTGCCCACCGGCGACTCCGAACCCGAACCCCAACCAGCCGCACTGTCCTATCTACTACTCGTCAACCCACTCGGCCGGCGTGCCAGGCGCACCGGGCGTCCTTCCCTAGAGGGATAGCCCGAAGGGGCCAACGAGCGGAGAGAGGTCCAGGGCCTCTCTCCGCTCGCGCCGGCCGGATTTGCGACTTCTTCGCAGCCGAGGCTGCTCGGTCTAACCTCGTTGGGTGACGTTGGAAGCTGCCAATACTCGGACCATCGTCCTCAACCGTCCGTTGGATTTGCGACGCACATTCATGGTCACAGGTCTCAAAGGTCCGTCGATGCGGGTCGCCGATGGCGGTTTGTGGCGGGCGACCCGCACGCCAGACGGGCCGGCAACCAGTCGAATGTCGATCGTCGGCGGTGCTCTAGAAGTCACCGCCTGGGGATCCGGGTCGGACTGGGTGCTTGAACGGGTGCCCACGATGATCGGCGAAGATGACGACCCGTCAGCCCTGGTCCCTCGCCACGAGGCGGTCGAGGACGCGGTTCGTAGAGGTAGAGGAGTACGCCTACCCAGGGTCATGCGACTCGTCGAAGTGCTGATCCCCGTCATCATCACGCAGAAGGTCACCGGCAAGGGGGCGGCTCGAAGCTATCGAGAGCTGGTCACCCGTTTCAGTGAAAGAGGGCCCGGCCCTGGCCCGGTGTGGCTTCCGCCTGACCCGGCCAGACTCGCAGAACTGCCGTACTACGAATTCCATCCGCTTGGCATCGAACGCAAGCGGGCCGAGATCGTGGTACGGGTGTGCAGGGATGAGCGGCGCCTGGAGGCTGCGGCCACGATTGATCTCGAGGCGGCCAGGGCGATGTTGGCCCGGGTGCGTGGGATCGGGCCGTGGACCATCGGCCGGACGATGCTGGCCGTCAGAGGTGACCCGGATGCGGTTCCGATCGGCGACTATCACGTGCCCAACATCGTCAGCTGGGCGCTGGCGGGGGAACCCAGGGGAACCGATGACCGGATGCTCGAGCTGCTCGAACCCTATGCGGGACAGCGGGGGAGGGTGGTCCGGCTCCTCGAGGCTTTCAGCGGCGGTGCCCCGAAGTACGGACCGCGCCTGGCGCACCGCCAGATCCGGGCCCAATAGCTGGTCCGGCTTCTATCCGTCCCGCGCCAGGCGGGTGGCGTGAGCGGCGATCCTCCAGGCGGTGTCGGCTCCACCAGAGTCGATGTCGACAATCGAGAAATGGTCGAGGTCCGGATCGATGATCAGCTCGACCGGATTCCCGTTGGTGATGAGGGCGTCTGAGAACCAGGTGGACATGGCGGGAGCAACCACGATATCGCGCTCGCCGTGGAGCAGCAGCACGTCGATGTCCGGACGTTCGGGGAGGTAGGTGTATGGATTTCCTACAGCCCACAAATCGGGATCGTCGGCGCGGCTTGAACCAAAGTTCAGCAGCAACTGGAGGAAGACATCTGAGTCGTACGGTCCCGAGATTCCGACAAACCCGGAGATTTCAGGTGGTTCTTCCCCACCACACGAATCGGAGAAACGGCCGGAGCTGAAGGCCGCAAGGGCGCCGAGGTGGGCGCCGGCCGAATATCCGACCACCGTCAGGCGGCGTTCGATCCCGCCGTACTGGCCAGCCAGCGCTGAAGCGGCCACAACCGCGCACGCGGTCTGTTCGAAGGTTTCTGGGAAGAAGACATCGTTTAGCAACACTTCGTAGCCTGCGTTGAACACGACTGCGCCGCTGGCGGCGATCAGGCGGGCTAGCGGTTCGATATCTTCCTTCTGGCCGCTGAACCAGCCGCCCCCATGAAACAAGACAATCGTCGGCCATGGTCCTAGCTCGGATGGGCGGAGAACGTCCATTGGAATCCCGCCAGTCACTTTGATTCCTCGATCGATTTCGATATCGAGCAGGTCGGGCGAGCCTGGTTGCGTAGCGGTTGTCTGGACCGCGCTGGGTGGGGTCGTCGGCGCCTGCGGAATTGTCGTCGTGCTGACCGAGGGGGCAATAGTCGCCGTTGTGGTCGCCACCGCGAGGCTCGACGTTGAACTCGTGGTCCCGGATTGTTCCGACTTCGTGGAATCTGGAGCGCCGCAGGCGCCAAGCAGAAGCATGAAGACGGTGAGGGTCGAGATAGCTGTCTTCAAGTGGTCATACCTCGACGTCGAACTGCCGTCCCGGCTGTTTGCTGCGGGTGGTTTTCCGCGAATCCCGAATCGTCGGATTCTTGGGACTGCCTCCATGTTCGCGAGTGGGCGGCGCGGACGAGCGGCGGGAAGATGAAGACATTCGTAGCGAGAAGGAGATCATTCAGCCATGTTCGAGCCGGGTGCGATGTAGGAGCGAAGCAGCTTGGTGATCAACCAGCCAGACCACCTCTGCCTCGCCGTCCATCAGCCGGGCGGCCGGGAGTCGTTCGTCGGCGGTCGGCTCCAATATCTCTGCCAAGGCCTCGGCTTTGCCGACCCCGGCCACCAGCACCATGATCAGCCTAGCCCGATGAGCAAGGGGAAAGGTGGCGGTCAGGCGCCAGGTTTGTTTCTGTTCCACCCAGTTGGCCACATACCAGCGATCCGTGATGTCGAGCGCTTCGGTTCCCGGGAACAGCGAGAGCGTATGACCGTCATCGCCGATTCCGGCCAGGATCAGGTCTGGACGAGGACCGCTCTCGTCATGGTCGAGGATGCCGACCAGGGTGTGCTCGTATTCGGCGGCGAGCTCGTGCGGATCGGCACCCTCCCGCCATGGAACCAACGAAACGGGGGCGCCCACTGCGTCCAGCAACTCGTGGCGCGCCATTGCCCCGTTGTTGTCTGGGTGGTCTTGACCGACGAACCGTTCGTCACCGACCCAGGCGTGGACCTTGTCCCACGGCACGTCGAGTGTCTCGAGGACGTGGTACATCGCCTTGGGGGTTGAGCCGCCCGCCATGGCCAGGGTCACGGTGTCGCCGGCCCACTCTCTGATCTTGGCGGCCACCAGGGAGGCCGCGAAAGTGGCGAGGGATTCCGGATCTGGGCTGACGAAGACTGTCATGGGTTCGACACTACCGATCGCGCGCCGATTTGCTCGTACGCCCAATAGCATGTGGTGATGCTCAGTCAGACGGGGATGGCGGCGAAGGCAGCGCGGTTGGCGGGACATTTGCGATGAGCCGATCTGTCCAAATTCGTTGGGAAGGGGGCAGCGTCGACGCGAATTGGCGCCGTCCGCGGGCTCCGTCTGGCGCGGCTGTCTTGCTGGCTCATGGGGCCGGGACCGGCCAGGATCATCGCTCGATCGTGGCGGTTCGCGAGGGCTTGGCGGCTCGAGGGCATCCGGTGCTCACCTTCAACTATCCCTACCGAGATTCGGGTCGGGCCAGGCCAGACCGTAAAGAGACGTTGTTGGCTTGTCACCGCGCCGCATACGAGTGGCTGGCTGAACGATTCGATCCGATCGTCCTCGCCGGCCGATCGATGGGCGGCCGCATGGCCACCTATCTGGCGGCGGGCGATGCAGAGGCCGAGCCATTGCCGGTTGGCGGGGTGGTTCTCTTCGCTTATCCGCTCCATCCGGCCGGGCGTCCGGAGTCCTTGCGAGCGGATCACCTCCCGAAGGTGTCGGCACCGATGCTCTTCTTCACCGGAACCCGAGACGCTCTTGCCGAGCCTGCCCTGGTCGAGCGTTGGATTCGGCCGTTGCCCAACGCCCATCTCGAATTGATTGACGGGGCTGACCATTCATTCCGGGTCCCCAAGCACAACGGGCGGACCGAGGAGTCGTTGGCTGAGTGGATGATCGGACGAACCCACTATTGGATCGCCTCCGAGGTCGAGTGACGGCGCGCCGACCGGGAGGGGCCTGCTCTTTGTTCCACGTCAGATCGGGCGTTAGGTCGTACAATGCCGGCCGTGGGAGATCGGTTCATCGTCACGGGTGGGTCCCAACTGAATGGGACCGTCGGCGTCTACGGGGCGAAGAACGCCGTCCTCAAACAGATGGTCGCGATGTTGCTGGCCGCTGGTACACACCGCCTGAGCAATGTGCCTGGCATTCTCGATGTGAAGCTGATGACCAAGGTGTTGGAACATGCCGGGGCGACCTG
The DNA here is from genome assembly GCA_937900165.1 of uncultured Acidimicrobiia bacterium. Lineage (GTDB taxonomy): Bacteria > Actinomycetota > Acidimicrobiia > Spongiisociales > Spongiisociaceae > SZUA-232. Next base: position 8,244 of record CALCCX010000134.1, read on the forward strand.
TCGCTTCGAAGGCCATGAGCTCGAAGTCGACGTACCGGATGAACTCAACCCCGAAGCGCCGTTGGAGCTGGTGCGGGCGATGCGGGCTTCGATCATTGTGCTCGGTCCACTCCTGGCGAGGTGCGGTTCGGCAAGGGTCGCCTTTCCTGGAGGAGATGACCTTGGGGCAAGGCCTATAGACATGCATCTCGATGGGCTCCGTAGGCTAGGTGCCACTTTCGAGCTCGATCACGGAGTTTTGCACGGTCGTATCGATGGCCGTCTGCGGGGAGCGACGATCAACCTGGACTTTCCCAGCGTCGGTGCGACGGAGAATGTGATGCTTGGATCCGTCATGGCGGAGGGCCAAACCAGAATCACCAACGCAGCCCGCGAACCCGAGATCCAAGACCTCGCCCTTCAGCTGACCAAAATGGGTGCCAAGGTCGAAGGAGCCGGTACAGCGGAGATAACCATCGATGGAGTCGAACGTCTGGACCCCGCCGAACATCGGGTTGTGCCAGACCGTCTGGCCGCCGGCACGTTCACGGTTGCCGCCGCGATCACCGCGGGCCGGGTCAAGGTGGTCGACTGCGTACCAGACCATCTCAGGATGGAGCTTCGCAAGCTGGAGGCGGCCGGATGCGAGATTGAGCGGGGGGACGACTGGGTCGAGATCTTGGGCCCTGATCGGGCAACCGCGGTCGATTTCGCGACCCTTCCGTACCCAGGTTTCCACACCGACATGCATCCTCAGCTGGTTGCTTTGTTGGCAGTCGCGGACGGGACTTCGATCATCACCGAGAATCTTTATGACGCCAGATTCAAATACGCCGGAGAGTTGGCCAGGATGGGGGCCGATATCGGTACTGAATGGCAGCACGCGGTCATCAGCGGCGTAGATCGCCTGTCTGGCTGTCCAGTGGTGGCTCCGGATATTCGGGCCGGCGCGTCCTTGGTTCTTGCGGGACTGGTGGCCGAAGGGGTCACCACGGTCTCGGAGATTCACCACATCGATCGCGGCTACGAGGATTTTGAGGGCCGTCTCGTGGCTCTCGGAGCAAATGTGAATAGGGTTACCGGGGAGTCCTGACCCATGCTACGGCCGCTAGTGGTGCCTCGCTAAGCTCTCGGTATGGCCAAACTACAACTACGCCCCCTGAGCGTGGGCGAAACGCTGGATGCAACGTTTTCGATCTACAAGGATCGATTCAAAACGATGGTCACCATCGTTGCCGTTGTCCTAGTGCCGATCGGGATTCTCAGCGCGATCATCAATGCGTCGCTGGTCTCCGACGTCGAGAGCAATCTCGAAACTGGATTGCTCGATTTCGGAGGTTCGATTGCCGCGGCTTCGATCGTGTCCGTGCTTGCGTGGATTGCCCAGATGCTCGCCACCGCAGGTGTTGTTAAGGCGGTGGCCGGCGAATACCTGGGTGGATCGGTGACGTGGCAGGCGGCCCTCGATGCAGCTCGGCAGAGGCTTGGTGCCTTGTTGTTGGGCTCATTTCTCATTGCGCTCGGGGTCGGGATCGGATTCATCTTCTTTATCATTCCCGGACTCATCTTGCTGGTTTCCTGGGCGCTGGCGATACCGGCGATGGTGATTGAGGGAGTGTCAGCCACGGACGGTATCAAACGCTCGTGGAGCCTGGTGAGCGGCCGCAGATGGCCGATACTCGGGGTATTTGTTGTTTTGTACATCGTCATCCTGATTTTCAGCTTGATTCTGACTGGAATCCTCACCGGCGTCACCTTTCTCGCCGGAACGCTGGCGAGCGGTTTGGTCGGGATCATTCCGCAGTTGCTGGTGGCTCCCCTACTTTCTATCGCAATCACGGTGGTGTATTTCGACCAAAGGGTACGCAAGGAGGGCTTTGACCTTGAGCTCCTTGCCGGCCAGATCGGCTCCTCGATTGTGCACCCGCCCGCCGATCCTGGCATCCAAACAGGATTTGATACCCCAGCGCCAGAGTCCGACTCGAATCCCCCGCCGGAGGCGGGTGATGCTTGGCCACCGGCCAACGAATGAGCGAAGCGCCATGAGCCTGTCGCGGGCCGGGAGCCGTGGAGATTGTGCCGGACAACCAGCGGCTGTCGTTGGAAGTGGCCGATCAGCTCCCTCTTAGCCGACGCACGTGCTGAAGGTGAGGCCAACCGTTAGTCGAGGTCTTGACCTGGCTCTGACCATTTTGGTCCTTGCTTCCGCCAGCGCTGCTTTTGTCCCTGAGACAGACGCCCTTGAAAATGTCACGGGCGTGTTTCAGGTGACCGAGCGGGCAATCGACGGAGAGACAATGCCGCCTGAGAGCATCACGGAGGCGGTTGACGAGGTTTTGAATCGTTCCGCCTATGTTGGTGAGCGTCGTGGGTTGTTTGGATTCTTGACCGACAATCCGGTTTTTCGGATCTTGGCTGACTGGTGGCAACGGTTTGTGGATTGGCTCAATTCGTTGTTTGAAGATGACGAGCCCGAATTGCAGGAAGAAACGAGCCAACCGGATTCTGGGCGATCGAGTTTCGGGATACCGCTGCTCATCGGCGTCGCGCTCATCGCTGCACTCTTGGCGGCATTGCTGGCGCGGCGTCGCATGAAGGTCGAAGAAGTCGATTTCATGTCCGACCCACATGCCGAGCTGAACACCGCGGAGATGGCGAGCGAGGCTGACAATGCGGCTTCGAGTGGTGATCACGAACTCAGCGTCCGCCTGCGGTTCAAATCTGGACTGCTTGCCCTGGACCGGAGGGGCATCATCGCCTACGACGAGGCCGAACCGCTTGGGGTCGTTCGTCGGACCGTCGATGAACCAGACTTCGATAGGGTCGCCGACGGCTTTGAGCGGGTCACCTATTCGGAGTACGTAGCCGAGACGGCGGATTCCGAATCGGCCAAAACCGGCTGGTTCGACCTGCTCAAACGAAGCGAGAAGACCGACGATGACTGAAGGCTTTGGGATCGACCCCGAATACTTCCAGACCACCGGGACTCGCCGGAAGGTCTTTTCCAACGTTTCCAAGACCGTGCTCGTTGTGCTTGGAACGGTTCTGATTCTGACTCTCTTTTCTGTTGCGTTTGATGCTCGGGTCGATGGTCCTGCCGGCTCTTCGATCGTCACCACCGATCAGGGTTATGGGGCGTGGCGCGAGGTTCTCGAGGAATTGGGCATTCCGACCAACCAATTGAAAGTCTCCCTCGATGAGGCGGTGCTACCGGCGGACGCCCGCCTCGTTGTCGTGTCCCCTGACCCAGCGCTGATCGACGCCGACTACGTGATGGCCATCCAACGGTTCCTCGATCGAGGGGGCATCGTTATCACCACCGAGGGCGACATCGGGCTGATGGGTGGCCTCGGAACCGTTGTCGGCGTGTTGGCAGATTCGCCTTCTGATGAGGAGATGGCGGTCGTCGGCGAGTTCTCCGATGTCGCGGTCTTGAGGGTGCCGGGCTTGCCGATCGACGGTTCAGCGCGAATCGACATCGGTGAACGTTTGGTTCAGAGCCAGGATGGCCAGGCCGTGTTCGTCAGCCGGCCAGGCAACGTGATCTTGTTGTCCGACATGGGTTTGTTGACCAACCAGAACCTCGGGGAGGCCGACAATGGCATCCTGGCGGTTCGCCTGGCAGGTGAAGGACCCGTCTATTTCGATGAGTACGTGCACGGGTTCGGCGCCGGACAAGGCGTCGCAGGCCTCCCGGCGGGGATGGTCAGTGTCGTGTTGATTCTCGTCGCCACAGTCGTTTGGATGTGGGCGGTTGGCGCAAGATTCGGGCCGCCCCAACAGCCACATCGAGCCCTGCCTCCTCCCCGGGCTGCCTACCTGGATGGGATTGCTGTCTCTCTGGCGAAGTCGAAGCCGTCAGACGCCGGATTCGGCGTGCTCCGTACCAGAGCGAGGACCATGCTGGATCTTTACTCCGAACGATTCACAGGCGCGCAAGCCGACGACCGGCGAAGGGCTGCGGCAACCGCTCTTGGGATCACAGACGAGGAGCTGGCATCGCTGGATCAACCAACCACTTCATCAACGCTGGCGGTGCAGGCAGCCTCGGTTGTCGCCAAGGTCCAGAGATCCAGGACCGTCAGGACCGACGAGTCGTAGCAGTTCTCTTGTGGATCACTCGAGCTCACCCACCCAAGTCATGATCCGATCAGCGACAGACTCCCAGCCCGTGTCAAGCATCATGTCGTGACCCATGCCCGCAAACATCTCGGCCTTCACTCCGTAGGCCTTGGCGGTTCTTTGCACAACAGGTTTCGGAAATATGCCGTCTTCCTGTCCGCCGAGAACGAGCATTGGGACCCCGCTCACCTTCTTGGGGGACGCCCCTGCGAACATGTCGACGTACGCGATGTAGGACTCGTCCATGAGCCTGTCCTCTGTCCATGCCACGAGGTCGTCTGGTGTGCTTGGAGTAAAGAACAAATCACGCACCATTGACCGGTTGGAAACCAAAGGACCGAGGCTCAAAGTAGCAGTGGATTTGGTGAGCAGCCACGGGTGCCGTTTTGCCGTATTGCCAGTTACCCCCCATGGCCCGCGAGGGCTAACCGATCCCATGAGGATGGCCCCGGCAACTGGGTGGGTGGCGATGTACCGCTGGGTGATCAGTCCGCCCATTGAGTGCCCGACTATTGCTGGCGGACGATCGATTGTGTCGATTACCGACGCCAGGTCCGCCCCGTATTGGCGAAGGTTGGCGAATCGGGCGGAGCCGCCGCTTTTGCCGTGGCCGCGCAGGCTGGGCGCGAACACTTCGAATCCGCCGTCAACGAGCCGTTCGAGAAATCCTTTGTCCCAGCACCATGCTCCGTGCCAGGCCCCGTGCAACAGGACGATCGGGACCGCCTGTGGAGACTTTGGGCTCCTATGAATGATTTCGAGACCCATCGGCTCCTCCTGGACAATTCCTACCTTTCTAACAGGATGACAGACAACGGCGCCAGGATGACGCTCGGACTTACGCGCCGTGCAAGCTGATGCGGTTGCTGCCAAGATCGAGGATCCACCGAAATGGAGGGCTGAATGAACGACTTGAGGGCCAGACTCGATGCCGAGGTCTCCAAGGTGGTGATCGGGCAGCGAATGACAACCGATGTTCTGCTGGCGGCCCTGGTTCTCGGCGGCCACGTACTGCTGGAAGGCGTTCCTGGGGTCGCCAAGACGCTACAGGCCAGGGCTTTCGCCAGAGCGTCTGGCCTCGATTTCGCCAGGGTGCAATTCACTCCTGACATGTTGCCGGCAGACGTCACCGGGACGATGGCGCTTCGAGGCGGCGAACTCACTTTCAGACCCGGACCTCTGTTTTCCAATGTGGTGTTGGCAGATGAGATCAACCGCACCCCGCCAAAAACCCAATCGGCTCTTCTCGAGGCGATGCAAGAGAGTCAGGTCACCGTTGACGGGGTCAGCCGGGCTTTGCCTCAGCCTTTCCTGGTCGTTGCAACCCAGAATCCGATCGAATACGAGGGCACCTATCAGTTGCCAGAGGCCCAGCTGGATCGGTTCCTGATGAAGGTGAATGTCGGCTACCCGTCTGAGGAGAACGAGCGCGCCCTTCTGGCGCTGGCGCGTTCGGGTGTCAGCTCGAGCACTCTCGAAGACGTTCGGCCAGTGACCAACGCGGAGGAGCTGCTGGAGTTGCGAGCCAGGCTGGACGGCACCACCGTCTCGGACGAGATTCGGGCATATGTGACGTCAATAGTCAGGGCCACCAGAACGCTGCCGGCGGTCGAGGTGGGCGCCAGTCCGAGGGCGGGCGTGCATCTACTGGCTGCCTAGATCGGAAGAGCACACGTCTGAACTCCAGTCACACTGATATATCTCGTATGCCGTCTTCTGCTTGAAAAAAAAAAAA
>CALCCX010000135.1 GCA_937900165.1 uncultured Acidimicrobiia bacterium
TGCTCATTCCTATAACTCCTCCTGTTTTTTTCATTTTTGTTTTTTTTTTCATGCTCCGGCGCCCCCCGAGCTCTACCCTCTTTCCCTCCCCGACGCTCTTCCGATCTCTCACCGGAGGCAGCCTCGATTGGCAAACGAACGAAGTTGACACCGTCCATCGCGACATACCTGCGGAACACGACAGTCACCTCATAACCACGATCGGCGATCTGGCGGACCGATGCGGCTCTCGCCCACTCGACGTAGCTAACCAATCCTTCGGGGTTGGGGTCGGCGAGGTCGGCAGATCCCTCGGACCACCCTGCGGCCGCAACGACCCGTTCAGCACGATCGTCGCCTCCATCGATCGAGAAGTAGTCACTGATGAACCATTCTGCTCTGGCCAAGGCGACCTGGTCGGCGCCGGCCGGGGGCGAGGCCATCAGGTCGGCCTCCGTGAGGGGTGGGCTCTCGGGGGGCGCAGCCAACGTCGAGACGCTTGGCTCAACATCGGCAGGACTGGCCAGGGTCTCGACCATGGGATCGACCGAGGTGACAACCACTTCTCCAGTAGGTTCGCCGACTTGCGAAGGGCCCAGCGCCCTCCCGACTACCACGCCCATGACTGCCAACGCGACGCCACCAGCCACCAAGTACATGCCCCTACCCCTCGATGGGCGGGCCGGAACTGTCAGCTGTTGCCACGGTATGTGCTCGGCGACCGTATCTTCAGTTACGGAACGGGTCGGTGTCTGCAAAAGACCTCCGCGTCCTCCCGTCATGCGCACCGTACGCCAACAGACAAGGGAAAAACAAGAGGCATGCCCAGATGAACTTGGAACGGTTCGAACCCCGGCTAACGTTGCCTACCCATGGCCCGTAACCCCGACCCAAAGCCCGGCCGCTGGATCTTGCCACTAGTAGTGCTCGGAATGGTTTTTTTCACCTGGGCGTTCGTTCAGCGGATAGATCCAGGCGAAGTCGAAGATGCCGCTCCGGCCACCACCACCACACCAACAACTGCGGTGGAAACAACGGAGGATGGCGGCGAGACAACCACCACCACGTCCCTTCCGGCTCAACTCTCCGCCTACTTGGACCAGATCATCGGCGATCAAGAGACGCTGGAAGCCATTGAGACCGGCATGGAGACCGTCAACTCGGCCTGGGAAGACAGGGAGAACACCGGCGTCACGTTCGGCGAAAGCGTAGAGGCCTTCGAGACTCTGGTCGCCAACACCCAGGACTTCCGCAACCTCGTTTCTACCAACCTGCCGCCTTCAGGGTTTGGTGACGCCCTTAGCCAGGCGCATCAACAGGCGCTGAGCGCATCCGAAAAGATCGTTACCGAGGCGGATGCCGTGCTCGATGGCTTGCGATCCACAGACACTGGAGAATTACGCCGAGCCGCGATGCTGCGGTTCAAGGCAGCGGTGGAAGAATTCAATCTGGCCGCCGACGACATCCGTATCGCAGTCGCCGCCGCCGCGCTGGGCGCGTAGGGCTAGCTTCCCCCACGGAGAAATTCGCCACGAGTCTCGGGACCCACTCCCTAACCTTACGGCCGCTGTACACCAGGAGCCAACGATGCTGAAGTTTCGTCATGTCCGCGAAGAAGAACTCGACGCGTTCTGGGATGCGATGTCGGTCGCATTCGCCTTCGACAGAGACAAAGAAGACGAAGACCATATCTACAAGATATTCGAAAAGGACCGCATGATCGCCGCGTTCGACGAAAGTCATCTGGTCGGAACCTTCGGCGCATTCTCACTCAATATGACGGTGCCAGGCGGAGCCCTGCCAACCGCCGGAACAACCATCGTCACAGTGCTACCCACTCATCGTCGTTCGGGTGCCCTGACCGGAATGATGAATGCTCATTTCGACGAAGTGATCGACAAAGGCGAACCACTGGCCGCGCTGTGGGCCTCGGAAGCGCCCATCTACGGTCGGTTCGGATATGGTGCCGCGGCGGACGAGGCGGCCGTGGAAATCTCCAGCGACCGGATCTCGTTCGAAGACATCGACCGAGAGGTGTCCGTTCGAATAGTTGGACTCGAGGATGCATTGACCATCTTCCCGCCCATCTTTGAAGCCTTTCGACTCCAACGGGCTGGCACTTTCGTCCGTAGCGCAGATTGGTGGCGACACAAGCGGCTCCGAGACCCGAAGGAGGAAAGGAGAGGAGCGACCGCCCAACGGTTGGCTGTGGCGTACCGTGGTGAGGATCCAGTCGGCTATATCCAGTTCCGAACCAAGGACGAATGGTCGAGGGGTGGCGTTCCGATCGGCGCCGTGACCATCGACGAACTGATTGGCATCGATGTCGCTGCTGAGCTGGCGTTGTGGAACTTCATTGCCAACATGGACCTGATGACCACGGTCAAAATGCGAGGCCGGCCCATCGACGACCCGCTCCTTTGGACCCTGGTTGATCCTCGACACCTCAGTCGCACGATCAGCGACGGCCTGTGGGTGAGGGTGATGGATGTGCCTGCCGCTCTTTCCGGACGTCGCTACCAGTCAGACGGCTCCATCGTCTTGAGGATCGATGATCCATTCCGGCCGGCGCTCGGAGGCACGTTCAAACTCGATGTCGAAGGGGGCCTTGGTTTGTGCCAGCCATCGGACCTCGAGCCCGCCCTCACGCTGGATGCGAGCCAATTGGGGACGGTGTACATGGGAGGTCGGTCCATCGCAGAGATGGCTGCTGCCGGAACAATCCAGCTTGATGGGGATACTGCAATCGAAGCGGACCGGCTGTTCCGTTGGACCCCTGGGCCATGGTGTCCAGACGTGTTCTAAACGGGTCGCGAAACGCGGGTGGGTGGCTAACGTTCTCGCCATGAGATTCGATTTTTCTTCTGTTGATGTGGCGTCAATCGAGACACTCGTCGCCGATACGATGACCGCGGGTGACGAACTGATCAGGGCGGTCGAGACCTTCGAGGGAGCCCGCAAGTTTTCCAATACGATGCGCCCGCTCGAGGATGTCGGGGTCATCACCACGACCGCATATGGCAGAGGCCCATTTCTCGCACAGGTGTCAACCGACGAGGCCGTGCGGAACGCGGCGAGGCAGGCGGAGGAAACCCTGACAAAATGGTCACTAGACCTCACCTATCGCGATGACCTGTACGCAGCAGTTCTGGCCTACGCAGACACAGAGGACGCCATTTCGCTGGGAGATGAGGCCAGGCGGTTCTTGGACCACAGCCTGCGTGACTTCAGAATGGCAGGGCACGAACTCAGCAAGGAATCCAGAGAGAAAATCCGGGCCCTGAGGTCGAGGTTGGTCGAACTGGAAATCGCCTTTTCGACCAACATCGCCGAATTCGACGATGGCATCGTCGTCGGTGAGGACGACCTGGCCGGTCTCCCAGATGACTATGTCGAACGACTGGAAGCAGCTGGAGAGCCAGGCACATTCAGAATCGGCATGGCATATCCTGACGTCGTTCCGTTCCTGGACAACTCGTCACGGCGAGACCTGCGTGAGACCCTGTCCTTCAAGTTCAACAACAGAGCCAGGGAGGCGAATACGCCGATTCTGATCGAAGCGTTGAGTCTTCGCTCCCAGATCGCCGCCCTGTTCGGCATGGACTCTTGGGCGCACTATCAGATGGAAACCAAGATGGCCAAACGGCCGGAGTCGGTTGACGAATTCTACGCGGATCTGGTCCCGAAATTACGGGAAGGCGGGGCGATCGAAAAGGAAGCTCTGCAAACCCTTCTCGCTGCCGATGGCCACAGCGACGATCTTCAAGGATGGGAGCGTCGCTTCTCTCACACTCAACAAATGAAAACCGAATACGGAGTCGACCCCTCAGTGGTGGCCGAGTACTTCCCCCTCGATGGAGTGGTACAAGGCATGCTCGAGATCACCCAAGAGGTCTTCGGCCTGACATATGAAGAGATCGCGAATACGAACTCGTGGCACGAAGACGTGAGCCTGTACCAGGTGAAGAACAAGGCGGACGGTGCCCACATTGCATACTTCTACATGGACCTGTTCCCTCGCGACGGCAAGTTCAGCCACGCGGCGGCATTCCCACTTGTGGCGGGCTGCGTGCTGGCGGACGGAACCGACCAGCGACCAATCTCGGCAATTGTCGCCAACTTCACCAAACCAACCGGCGATCGGCCTTCGCTGCTTCAGCACAGCGAGGTGGTGACTCTGTTCCATGAGTTTGGACACATCCTTCACATGTCGCTCACCAGGGCAGAGTTCACAAGGTTTTCTTCGGCCAACACCGAATGGGACTTCGTAGAAGCTCCGAGCCAGATCATGGAAAACTGGTGTTGGTTGCCGGATGTGCTCGCTCGCTTCGCTCGTCACCATGAGTCCGGGGAACCAATTCCTTCCGACCTTGTGACACGGTTGACGGAAGTTCGCGACCTCAACGTCGCCCTGCTGAGCTTGCGCCAGGCCTACTACGGCCAGATCGACATGGACATGCATTCGACCCTTGACACCGTCGACCCCGAACAACTCGAAATCGACCGAGCAGAAATTACTCTCCTACCCCATCACCAAGGCACGTTACAACTGGCCTCTTTCGGTCATATGCTGGGGGGGTACGACGCCGGCTACTACGGCTACTTGTGGTCAGAAGTCTTCGGGGATGACATGTTCAGCCGGTTCACCGAAGAGGGCGTGCTCTCGTTATCGGTCGGCATGGCCTATCGGCAGACAATTCTGGAGCCGAACGGCACCAAGGATGGAATGGATCTTCTCCGCGATTTTCTTGGACGCGAACCCAACAACGATGCTTTCTTGAAAAAGCTTGGAATCAAGGGCTGAGAACCGCGTTCCAGGATCAAAACAAAGTGGGCACGCCTCTCAGTCGGCGAGAATCACGAAACACCGGGACCCGGCGGGGGTACGTGGCACAGTTTGTGAACAGATAGTGAACTCGCCAGTAGCGGAAACAAATTCGCTCGCCGCAGCGTTGATACCTATGCCGGCCGAAAAGGAGGCTGACGATGTCAGACACCATGAAAGGACAACGTCTCCGTGGAGGCGTACGACCGTCCCGCCGTTATTCGGAAGGGCGGGTTTGCGAAGAGCGAGACTGCACCACCAAGATCTCGATGTACAACCGGCGTGAGTTCTGCCATGCACACGCTCCCGTCCGGTTCCCTCGAGTCCGGGGACGCATCCTCCCAGAAGGAACCTGAAACCTCTCAATCACCAGGCGCCGGGTCTTTCCCTTGTTGCCAGGCGCCTATCCGCGAGGCCCCGATACCCTCCCATCGGGGCCTCGCCCCCTTTTTCACGAGTCTTGAAGCCGACCACGTTTCGCCAAACACCACTCCTCTACGGTGGCGGTAAGATCGTCAACATGAAAATGGAACATAAACGCAAGGCGTTGAACGGCTTGAAGACCGTACGCGGCCACCTGGATGCAGTGATCCTCATGCTCGACGAGGAAAGGTACTGCCCGGACACGATGAAACAGGTCTCGGCGCTCCAGGGTTCGTTGGAGCGAGTCAACCGCATTCTGCTCGAAAACCACCTGGAAACCTGTGTCCAAGACGCCATCGCAGAGGGACGGACGCCCGAAATCGTGGATGAGCTGATGGAAACAATGCGCTACACATCAGCTCTGACCGGACCAACCAAGGAAGTCAAACTCTAAGGTGAGCAGGAAGTGGCTGTGGCCCTTGTGCCCGAGATGAGCCGAATCCAAGAACTCGATCTGACCCGGAAATCGGTGCCGACGCTAGCCTCAGTTCAATGAGTAGCATCGAGTGGCTCGAGGAGCCCCATCTTCTCGATCCGGTGGCAATCGTCGGATTCGAAGGCTGGAACGACGCGTCGGATGCCGCCTCTGGAGTCGCCGAATACCTGATAGATCAAGCCGAAGTGCAACCCTTTGCACGCTTGGACATGGAGCAGTACGTGAACTACCAGATGTCCCGGCCACACGTTCTGATTGCTGAAACCGGCAGAGTCATCCACTGGCCGAGCACAGGCTTCTTCAGACTGACCCTCCAGGATTCGGGCAGGCATTTGGTAGTTGTCCTGGGAGACGAGCCGCACCTCAGGTGGCAGGGATTCACCAGCGAGATCGTCGACATGCTCAGCGGACTAGGAGTGACCACGGTGGTTACGCTCGGAGCGTTCATCGGCCAGGTGCCTCACACGCTTCCTGTGCCGATCTTCGGAGATGCGGCCGAACCGGGTTTGACCGATCGTCTCGGCGTAATCCAATCGAACTATGAAGGTCCAACGGGAATCGTCGGTGTGCTGCATTCGGCCCTTCGGGACGCCGGGTTTTCGGCCACGACGCTATGGGCGGCCGTTCCCCACTATTTGGCCGCGAACCCGAACCCCAAGGCCACCCTCACTCTGCTGGAACACCTCGGCCGGGCGATCGGACACAATTTCGACGTGGAAAACCTGATCACGGAAGTCGAAGATTTTGAGCATCACGTTGCCGAGGCCATGGATGGATCGTCTGACTTCATCGAATACGTCCGCCAGTTGGAGTCATCAGCGGACAAGCCGATGGTCGAGGCGCGAGAAGGCGAGCAGCTCGTCCAGGAGATTGAAAACTACCTGAAGGACAGCGATTGAGTCTCGTGCATCAAACTGATGGGATGTCTGGCGGACAGACCCCCATCATCAACCTTTGAGCCTTCCGCCCGGCCTTTTGCCTCGGTCAATCCGAGGGTCAGAGGCCAACTCCGTGGCGGCCGTGACCTTCCGCGAAATTGGCTGCACCCTTGAGCGCGGTGCCCATCACCTCCATTCCCAGTCTGTGCTCCGTCCTCAGTCCGTCTGAAATCGATACGCCCTCACCCTCCAGCACTGCAAAACGGTCCGAGCGGACTGTTTCCTGTGGAAACTCGGCAATGGAGCGAGCGATTTGCACTGCGACCGGCAACGCCTGGCCGGTCGGCACGACACGGTTGGCCAGTCCGAACTGGAGGGCCTCTTCGGCGTCTACGGCCCTGCCGGTCAGGATCATGTCGAGGGCTCGCCCCTTGCCCACGATCTTGGGGAGCCTCTGGGTGCCACCGTCCACCAGCGGGACGCCAAAGCGGCGCTCGAAACAGCCGAAGACTGCATCTTCTGAGACAATCCGCATATCGCACCACAGGGCCAGTTCCAGGCCGCCGGCCACCGCATAACCCTCAACGGCCGCAAGGGTGGGCTTGCCTACGGTGATATGGGTGAACCCGAGGTGTCCTTCGGGGCGATCCTGCAGGTCGAACTTCTCCAGGTCGGCGCCCGCACAGAACACCCCGCCTCTCCCCGTGAGGACAGCGACGTCTGCCTTTTCGTCAGAGTCGAATCGCCGCCAGGCAGCCAGTAGGCCCTGCGCGGTCTTCTCATCGACCGCGTTACGCTTTTCGGGTCGATCGATGGCAATGACCGCCACCCTGTCATCCAACTCGTAGGTAACCGTCACTGAACCTCCACTCTCTTCAACGGCCATCATGACGAGAAACGACACCGAGGGGTGGGTTTGTCCGATTTCGGGGCCAAGGAGCCCTGCGGGACCAGGACCTGCTCCATCGGGTCGGAGCTTTCTCATCCGGTCTGGGCTTGTCCCGGAAGGTACCCCATTCGCCGCGATCGCCCCGAACTCGGTGTTCTCAGTGTCGCTATAGCGACACTGAGAACCCTGGGTTGTACCCAGGGTTCACCGAACGGACCACATTGGGTTAGTTCAAGCGGCGGAGGCGCACCGAGTTAGATCGGAAGAGCACACGTCTGAACTCCAG
>CALCCX010000136.1 GCA_937900165.1 uncultured Acidimicrobiia bacterium
ACGAGATATATCAGTGTGACTGGAGTTCAGACGTGTGCTCTTCCGATCTAAGTGGAATCACCGACCAGCGTTGCCTCTGGTCTCCAACGGGTTGGTCGAGCCGGCCACCAGGTAGGGGTACCGTCTGTCGCCAAGTTCTTCCCCAAATATCGGGGAGATCTGCTGGAGTCTGCGGTGGTAGCCAACCGTATGCAGGCTGGCGCCGTCGAGGCCACCCACATCCCCGCCAACCCGCTCGATGTCCTGGCCCAGCAGATCGTGGCGATGGTGGCCATGGACGACTGGGAGGTTGACGAGCTATTCGATCTGGTGCGCAGGGCTGCTCCGTATTCTGAGTTGGCCAGAGGACCGTTCGAGGCGGTGCTCGATATGCTGTCGGGTCGCTACCCGTCGGAGTTGTTCGGTGAACTCCGCCCGCGGATCATTTGGGACCGCGTAGATCAGCGACTCACCGCGAGGACCGGTGCCCAGCGTCTGGCCGTCACCAACCCAGGAACGATCCCGGATCGGGGCCTATACAGCGTCAACCTCCCGGACGGCGGACGGGTCGGTGAGCTCGACGAAGAGATGGTGTACGAGTCTCGGCCTGGAGACGTATTTGTGCTCGGCACGACCGCTTGGCGAATCACCGACATCACCGCCGACAGAGTTGAGGTGGTTCCCGCTCCAGGTGAACCGGCCGCCCGCATGCCGTTCTGGCGAGGCGACCAGGCCGGGCGACCGATCGAAACCGGTAGGGCGATCGGCAAGTTCGTCCGCGAGATTTCCTCGGCCGACCCCGACGAAGCTCTTACCATGCTGGCGTCCGACTACAACCTCGACCCGCTGGCCGCCAAGAATCTTGTGAGTTTCTTCGAAGAGGAGCGCGAGGCAACCGGCACCTTGCCGACCGACCAAACGATCGTCGTCCAGCGATTCCGCGACGAAATCGGAGACTGGCGTATAGCCATACTGTCACCACTGGGGGCTCGGGTCCATGCGCCCTGGGCGATGGCTCTGAGTCGGACCTTGCGCGAGCGGTTCGGCCGGACCACGGATGTCATCTGGGGCGACGACGGAATCGCCCTGCGGTTCGTAGACGCCGACGAAGTTCCCTCGATCGACGAGCTCATCCCGGATCCGGAAACAGTCGAGGCGATCCTCATGGAGGAATTGATCGACACTGCCATGTTCGCCACCCACTTCCGCGAAGCGGCTGCCAGAGCGCTACTCCTCCCCCGCCGTCGGCCAGGCGGCCGGACCCCGCTGTGGTTGCAACGTCGCCGGGCCGGCGATCTGATGGAAGTCGCCAAGGAATTCGGATCGTTCCCGATCGTGCTCGAGGTCTATCGCGAAATTCTCCAGGACAAGTTTGACCTGCCGGCCCTGATCGAAGTCCTCACCGACGTCAGAGCTCGAAAGATCAGGGTCGTCGAGACCGAAACCACCTCCGCGAGTCCGTTTGCGTCCTCGCTCCTATTCGAGTTCGTGGCGTCGTACCTCTACGAGGGGGACAGCCCGTTGGCCGAGCGCAGGGCGGCGGCCCTCACCCTGGATCGAGAGCTACTTCGCGAACTGCTCGGAGACGGAGAGCTCCGCGAGCTTTTGGCACCCGATGTGATCGAGTCGGTCGAACTCGAACTCCAGCGGTTGGCCGACGATCGCAAGGTGCGAGGTGTGGACGGCGTCCACGATCTGTTGCGGGCGCTCGGTCCGCTTGCCATCGAGGACGTCGACATTCGGCTGGACGAGGGTGAGGCCGCCTCCCTGCTATTCGAACTCGAACAGACCCGGCGGGCGGTTCCGACCAGGGTGGCTGGACGTGAGGTGTGGACCGCTGTGGAAGACATCGGCCGGCTGAGGGATGCCCTTGGAACCCAACCGCCCCCTGGCACGCCGCAGGTCTTCCTGGAAACCGTTGACGACCCGCTTGGCGACCTACTGGCCCGCTTCGCCCGGACTCACGGTCCATTCACGGCGACCGCAGTGGCGGCCGTCTACGGCCTGCCTTCTGGTGTAGTCGGTACCGGGCTCGCCGCGCTGGAAGCTTCCGGGCGAATCGTCCAGGGCGCTTTCAGCCCCGGCGGAACCGACCAGGGGTGGATCGACAACGATGTACTTCGCCGGCTCAAGCGACGCAGTCTGGCTGCGCTTCGCAAGGAGATCGAAGCAGTCGAGGCCGCCACCCTTGGGCGCTTCCTCCCGGCCTGGCAGGGCGTTGGTCGGACCTCTCGGCGCGATTCGACCGCGTTGCATGAGGTTCTGCGCCAGCTCCAGGGCAGCGCCATGCCTTCTTCGATCCTCGAACGGGATGTCCTGGCAGCCAGGCTCGACTACGGACCGGAGTTGTTGGACCATCTCATGGTGTCAGGCGAGGTCGTGTGGGTGGGGAGAGGTCCCCTCGGCCCGCGAGACGGCCGCATCGCTTTGTTCTTCCGGGACCAGTTGGCGACCCTGCATCGCCCCGTGCCCGGCACCGAGGCTCCAGCGTCGAGCCAACACGACGCGATCAGATCGCATCTCACGGATAGGGGCGCTTCGTTCTTCCGTGATCTTTACGAGGGCACCGGCGGAGGCGACCCCGAATCGCTCCTCGAGGCAGTTTGGGATCTGGTGTGGGCGGGCGAGATCACCAACGACACTCTCGCTCCACTTCGGGCGTTTCATCTCCGCAAGGTCACACGATCTACTGGTCGCAGAGGCCACGTGCCTTCAACCATGCCTCCTGCCTCGGCCGGCAGATGGTCACTCGTGTCCGACCTGATTCCGACCCCGAGCAGCGACGCTGCGTGGGCGACGGCCACCGTCGAACTCCTACTCGACCGCCACGGGATCCTGACCAGATCGGCGGCTCTGTCAGACGATGTGCCTGGAGGGCTGACCTCCTTGTATCCGGTCCTCAATCACATGGAGGAGATCGGGCGGATCCGCCGTGGATACTTCGTGGAGGGCATGGGCGGAATGCAGTTCGCCATGGCCGGGGCCATCGACCGCCTAAGAACCGCCGAGCGGGTTGACGGAGTCGCGATCTTGGCGGCAGCCGACCCTGCCAATCCATACGGCTCGATCCTCGATTGGCCGGAGGTGGCCGGTGGCCGACCCACCCGATCGGCCGGTGCCTACGTGATCCTGTTTGACGGCGAACCGGTCCTGTTCCTGGAACGTGGGGGAAAGAAGGCCCTGCTGCTCAGTTCAAACCCAGATGTCCTTGTCCCGGCCGCCGGGGCTCTGGCCGACATCGGGACTCGAACCAGACGTATGACGATCGAGACCATCAACGGGGAGCCGATCGCGCTCCACCCGATCGGCCGCATCCTCCAAGACCACGGCTTCGCCCCATCCCTGCGCGGCCTTGCCTATCGCGGAAAGTGAAGGGTTCCTTAGGCTCGGCTGCGGATATATACACACTACAGCCGAAAGTTCGCCAGGCGCCGACGACCACAAGTACCGATCCCCAATTCGAGCCGGACTCGTCACCACTGCCATAGCGACCCCCGAGGAACCGCGGGTACGCCACTCAGTTCGATCAGGCGGCGAACTTTCGGCTTGGCTGCGGATATATACGCACTAGAGCCTAAGGTGGCGAACCCCCACCCGCAATCAGTTGTTCGGCAACTTCGATGAGGGTTGGGCCGATGATGGCTGGGAGGGGGTCGGCCAGGCTCCACACGGCGCCGGGCCTGGCGATGTAAGCGCCGGGACAACCCACCGAGCGGGCGCCAACTATGTCCCAGTCGTGGGCAGCGACCATCATCATCTCGTCGATTTCCACTCCGAGCCGAGCCGCGGCCATCAGGTAGACCTCAGGCGCCGGCTTGAACCGCCGAACCTCGTCGACCGACAGGGCCGCCTCAAAGAACTCCGCCAGCCCAGCGTTGACGATCTGATCGGCCACCGCCTCTGTCGAACCGTTCGTCAAAGTGATCATTCGCAACCCCGCCTCGCGAAGCATCGTCAGTCCCTCGATGACATCGGAGTGTGGCGGAAGTCGTCGCATAGAAGAAACGATGTCAGCGGCCTCGTCGCCGCTCAGTTCGACCCCCTTCTTCGAAGCAACCATCAGCAGGGCCTCTACCCCGATCATTTCGAACGAGCGGTAGGCGCCGACGTGGTTTGCGACCAGAGAACCATGGAGCATTCGGGCAAACCACTCCCCCATCGGCTCAGTCGACCCAAAGGCTTCTGCGAAGGCGGGGCGTAGCGCACCTAGGTCGAGCAACGTCTCGTTGACGTCGAAAACAATGACGTCTGGACGTTTGAAGCCGGAGGGCGAGGGATTCATACGAACTCCTTTTCCCCGCACGGTACCGGATGCGGGTAGCGTTCAGTCGAGATGTCCATCACACGCATTGTCAAGAATACTGTGAAGGCCCTGGTGGCCTTGAACATCGGACTGATGGTGACGGCGCTGATCGCAAGACGGTTGGTTCCCTCAGAAGGTGACGAGTCGTCTGATGTTTTTGTTCACTCCACCGTGATGTTCGGTACCGAATTCAAGAGTCGAGCGACCGCATTGCGGAGCGCCAAAATTTTCACACTGTTCGGTGGAGCGGTCATTGATCTGACGGGAGCCTCTCTCGACTCGACGGCGGAACTCGAAATCGTCACCATCGTGGGCGGCGTAGAGGTTCGAGTCCCGGCCAAATGGAGGGTCGAAGCGGCAAACTCGATCCTCGCCGGTGGAGCCGAGATGGCTCTGGACGGGCAGACAGACCTCGGTCCGAGCGCTCCGGTGCTCCGGGTTCGGTCCCGCACGATCATTGGCGAGGTGTCGGTCACCAACCGATCTCGCCGCCGGACCACCACCAGTCCGATCTGATCGATTCAGTTCAACACCTCACGCCAAGGTGAGGCACGCGGCCGCTCTCAAGGCACCGTCACCGTTGATGACGCGTGCACTGCTCCACCGTCCACCTCCAGCACAACGCCTGTAATCCATGATGCCTGTTCGGAACAGAGGAACACGACCGCATTGGCTATGTCGTCTGGCTCGCCGAGTCTTCCAAGGGGGTGGCCCGCCGCGGCTTCAGCCTCGTCCCCCTCCCACAGAAGAGCCGACAAGCGTGTTTTGACGACAGCGGGAGCGACCGCATTGACGCGGATCCGGGGCGCGAGCTCGAAGGCAAATTGCCGAGTCATGAAGATCAGCGCAGCTTTCGAAATGTTGTAGGCCCCAAGGATCGGGCTGGGTCGCATCCCACCGACCGAGGCCATGTTGCAGATCACCCCGCCGCGATCCTTCATCCACCCCCGCCAGACCGCCTGGGTGTACACCAGCGGGCCCCGCTGGTTGACCTCCCAAGTCTTGTCCACCGCACCGAGATCGACATCCACGAGATTGCCAGGGGCCGCGTTGGTACCCGCGTTGTTGACAAGGATATCGCAAGCTCCGAACCTCTCGACGGCTGCGCCTACAGCTCGATCTGCGTCATCGACCGAATCCGACCGGGCTGCCAGGGCGAGGACTCGATCTGGCTCTCCGAGTCGTTCCGCGGCGGCCTCGACGTTGTTGGCCTTACGACTGGTGATGACCACCCCTCGCGCTCCAGATGCCAGGAACTCGGCGGCCACGGCCTCACCGATCCCTCGACTTGCCCCAGTGACCAAAACGACTTTGTCATCGACACGTGCGTCCACGAAAACCTCCCAGTCTCGACCGGCACTGTAGGCGACCGATTCGACCAGTAGACCGAACCAACGATGTCGCCTGCGTACCGGGCTCAGGGGCTTCCGATGGCACGGACCAATAGCGCCGAGAATCAACGAGGTCTCCTCGCTCGCTATCGAGCTGGGCCGTATGAAGAACACTCTCTTGCCAAGTATCTATGATCGCCCGATGCCAGAATCACGAGACACCAATGCGGACCCGCATACGTGGTGGAACGATCAGGCGTCTGCAGCGCTCGGGATGAATGTGTCCGCAACAACACCTGGTGGGGCGATTGTCACGATGGTGGTCAGGGACGATATGCTTAATGGCCTCGAAGTCTGTCACGGCGGGTTGATTTTCACACTGGCCGACACGGCAATGGCCCTCGCCTCGAACACTCGCGACAACCCCGCATACGCGGTCAGCGCAGACATGACGTGGGTGCGGCCCGGCAGAAAGGGCGACCTCCTGACGGCCACCGCCCGCCAACAGGTCACAGCCGGCCGGACCGGGGTTTACGACGTATCCGTGGCCAACCAGGATGGTGAAATGGTCGGCTTGTTCCGGGGTCGTGTCCGTCACGTCCCAATCGAGAAACCCTGAGTCCGAGCGCTCAGCCAGGTAGTTCGAATGTCACCCGCCCACCAGGACCCGAGTCGGCCCAGATCGTCCCGCCATGGGCTTCGATGAGGCCCCTGGCAATCGCCAGGCCCAATCCGGCGCCTCCCGCCTCCCTGGTGCGGGCGGCGTCTGCCTTGGTGAACGTATCGAAGGCTTCATGAACGAATTCTGGTTTGAAGCCGATCCCCTCGTCAGTTACCTCGACACGAGCCGAGCCGCCGTCGACGACGTTGACCCGCACCACCGAGTCTGGAGGTGCAAACCGGATCGCGTTGTCAATGAGGTTGCGGATCACCCTGGTCAAGGCATCCGGAGCCCCGACTGTTCTGACAACGCCGGTGGCTTCGAGTTTGAGTTCCACATCGTTCCGGCCGGCAAGCGGGACCATCACCTCGACAGCTTCATCAGCCAGTTCAGCCAGATCAACCGACTCCCTGATGAGATCGAGATCACCGGCTTCGAGCCTGGTGAGCAAGAACAGGTCGTCGATCAATCCTCCGAGGAGCTCGATGTCACGCCTCATCGCCTTGTGGTAGCGGGGCACATCATCGACGAGATCATCTTCAAGCGCTTCGACCGCGGCCTGCAGGGACGCCAATGGGGTTCGGAGATCGTGAGAGATGGCAGCCAAGAAATGGGCTCTCGCCTCTTCGGTCTGTCGCCGAAGGGAGTCGGCCTCATCGAGGCTGGCAACCATCCCGTCCAGGGCTCCTGCCACCACTCCAACCTCGTCCCGTCTGGCCACTCCGGTGCGCGCCGCGCGATCTCCGCCGCCAACCTGCTCGGCAACCCTCGCCATACGCTCCAGGTCTCTCGTCAAGGATCCGCCCACTGACAGTGACAACACCACTGCGAGGAGAGTCCCCAGAGCCATGGCAACCACTAGAAGGCGAAGATCGTGGGGCGACGAGAACATCAAACCAGAAGACAGAGCGATAGTGACTGCGGCGACTGCCACGGCGGATGCCGTGGTTGCAAACACCGTCAAACGGATCGATCTGGCTTGAGGTATGAACCAGCGTAGAATGATGATTGTCGCCAGGGTGGCGACCGCCGAACCGACGTAGATTGCGATCAGCATCTGGCGATCGCCTGGCGAAGGTCGCATCGTGATCTCGGTTGCCAGAACCACGACGGCCAGAACACCCAGAATTCCGCCGACGATTTTCATGGCTGAAACCTGTAGCCGACACCCCACACCGTCACAATCCGCTCTGGATTTTCGGGGTCTGATTCGAGTTTTTGACGGAGTCGGCGAACGTGCACCGTGACCGTGGCGGGATCTTGCCACTCAACTGAAGAATCCCAGACGTTTTCCAGCAGTTGAGCTCGCGAAAAGACTTGGCCGGGAGAGCCGGTCAAGAAAACCAGCAGCTCGAATTCACGTCTCGTCAGCGAGACCTCTTTGCCATCTCTCGTCACCAGCCGTTTGACCGGATCTACGACGAGGTCACCAAAATCTTGGATTTCGAGGTCTGTGGTCGCGCTGGGCGCGGAGCGCCGTAAGACCGACCGAACCCTGGCCGCCAGCTCCCGCGGCGAGAAAGGCTTCGGGACGTAGTCATCCGCTCCGAGCTCCAGCCCAAGCACCCTGTCCGCCTCGCCGCCTCTCGCAGTGAGAAGGATGACAGGAACATCCGAGTGTTCACGCAGGCGACGCAGGATGGTGAGTCCATCGACCGACGGAAGCATGATATCCAGTACCACGAGGTCGGGTTGAGACTCGTTGATGGCTTCGATTGCTGCACCGCCGTCACCAACGGACTGCACGCTGAACCCATCTCGC
>CALCCX010000137.1 GCA_937900165.1 uncultured Acidimicrobiia bacterium
ACGAAGTGATGGGAGGCGAACAACTCAGCGTAAAAGCAGGTAGCTGTGGGGGTGACGCTTTCAGACGTTGCTCTTCCGATCTTTTATGTCTTTATTTTTTTTTTTTCAAGCAGAAGACGGCATACGAGATATATCAGTGTGACTGGAGTTCAGACGTGTGCTCTTCCGATCTCTTTCCGCCTGGACCCACCGAAGTTCACTCGGGACGCGCACAGGCACGTGTGAGGAGCAGGTGGATCACGCAATGGTACCAGGCCGATGGTCGGTAGCTGCCGGAGAGAGGTCAAGTGCAGGATTCGACAACTGCGAGGATCTCTTCTCCGTAGCTGTCCAGCTTGGCTGGTCCTATGCCGGAGACGGTCGCCAGGTCTCGTTCGGTCGACGGTTTGAGGGCGGCGATCTCCTCCATTGTGCGGTCGTGGAGGACTACATAGGCAGGAACCCCATGACGCTGGGAAGTCTCTCGCCGCCATGTGCGAAGAGCCTCGAATATCGCCCGGTCGAATCCGGTCTCAGTTGGTCGGATGATCGCGGTGACGTCCCTGGCCTTCGATTCGATGATCGTGCCACCGTCGAGGACCACGTCGATCAAGGAGCCGTCGACTGAAGAGACCGCGCCCTCGATGCCTCCTCGCAATGTAACGAGGTCCCCGACCTGGGGGCTCATCGACGGGTCTTTTCTCCTGGACTGGTCGCGCCCAGTCACGGCAGCCGGCCGTTCTGGCTCGGCGGTTCCGTCGAGTTCGCCGAGGTATCGGGACGGCCGCGCCTCGTCCGAGTAGATCGTGACTTTGTGACCGGCTCTGGTGATTGCTACGTGAAAGACCCGGCGCTCCTCCTCGAGATCGTCCGCAAGGTCGTGAGGCATCGTCCCTCGGTCGGCTCCGAACACCAGGACGTGGGGCCATTGCATGCCTTTCACTCGATGGACCGACGAAAGCACCACCCCTTGACGACTTGGCGGGCGAGCGATCATCGAAGACAGCCAGGTTTGAAAACTCGCCAGGTCTGGGTGGAGTTCGGCTGCACGACGGATTGCGACCAGGTCATCAACGTGGCCGGAGCGGGCCGCGTTCGACCGACTCGAGTCGAGAGTGCGAGCAGAAGAAGTGAGACCGATTCGCTCGGTGAGCGTGTCGATCAGTCCCGAGGTGATGCCGGCGTCTGCGGATTCCGCCACTTGTTCCAGATCGCCGATGAAATCGTCCCACCTGGCCGCTTGCCGCCCTTCGAGTCGGCCGCTCAGCTCGACCAGGTCGGTCAGATCGTATTTCTGTCTGGTCAGGAGATCGCGGGCGAGGGTGGCGAGTCCCCGAGATGGTCGTCGAGCCGCCTCGATCAGGTCGTTGCGGTTCATTTCGTCTGGTTGCCGCCCTAGTCGAGCCCAGGCAAACAGGGCACGGACTGTGGTGCGGTTCAGCGAATCGGCACCCAGCAGATCGTTGGTTGGGATCTCCAACTCCTGAAGGGCCGCCTTCATGGGAATCAGTGAAGCATTCACTCTCGTGAGCACCGCAATGTCGGTTGCCGGAACGCCGTTGCTTAGTAGCGACGCAACATCGCTGGTGGCGGTCACCGCCAGATCGGCGCCCCCCTTGTGCACGGCCAAGCCCGATCCGGCTCTCGGTTTCGACCCGGCCGTGATGACTTTGTCGATGCGTCTGCGGTTGTAACCAAGTAGAGAGGTTGTCGCCTCGACGACCTCCGGTGGGCACCGGTAGTTCACCGAAAGGACATGATGGCCTGCTCCCGGAAAGATGCGGTCGAAATCGATGAGGAAGTCCGGATCGGCCCCCGCGTATCCGTAAATCACCTGGTCGTCATCGCCTACGCCGAACACGTCGAGTTGCGGCGACGCAACAAGTCGGATCAAGAGCAGGTAGGCGGGGGTCAGATCCTGAAACTCGTCGACCAGCAGGTGACGGCACCTGGCCTGCCATCGAGATCGAAGGTCTGGATCACGAAGCAACGCTTCGATCGCTCCGTAGATCTGCTCACCATGATCGACTCCTGACTGGCGATACAGATGGTCTCTCAGTCGATCGAACACATCGGCGAATCCAGCAACGTCATCTCTCCGCGCTTCGACGATCGCAGGATCCTGAAGACCGATTCGCACGCTCTCGAGAGCTTCTAGGTACGGGCCGATCGGGTCGGCGTTGGGCCGTTTGGGGATTTGCACCAGCCGGTTGAATTCGTTGCGAATGTCGAGATCGCCGACGAGTCCGAGTCCTGGCCTGGCTTCTTGAAGGATGGCCCATCCAAGGGAATGAATGGTTCGCACCAGGCCTCGTCCGACTTCGAGACGCTCCACCAATTCGTCCGCAGCCCTTCGGTTGTAGGCGAGAACCAGGGTGTGTTCGGCAGGCCAACCACGGTCGTCCAGCAGGTGGCGGAGTCGAGCAACCAGTGTCCTCGTCTTCCCGGAACCGGCCGGAGCGATGATCCTGGCGGGTCCGACAGTATGTGCAACCGCTTCGAGTTGGTCGTTTGCCAGCGAGCCTGGGTTAGGAGAACTGGGCGGCCTGACATGAGCCGTATTGCCCAGCTCGACAGTTTCGCCGTGCACGATCACCTCGTCCTCAACGGCCAAAGGTTGACGAGGCCCTCCATCGATCCAGACCGGCGTGCCGTCGCTGGTCATGCCGTCGGTTTCGCCGCCATCGGTGATGCCGGCCTTCGCTGCCTTGATCGTCCACCACCATTTGGGATCTCCGTCGCGGGCGTCGTAGTTGTTGGTGAACACCAGGAAACGCAACCGTTCCAGCGGAAAGAGAAACACCGGTTCGAGATCCCATGGTGGAGTATCTGTCCTCTCGGGCTCCGCCAAAGCGTCATCTGGGAGGTCCCACTCGATGACATGTGCCACCCGCCCGACCCATGCCAGATGCAGTTGGTCGATGACTTCGGATGGGTTCTCGAGGGTGCCGGCTTCAAGCCGGATGCGAGGCGCATCGGCCAACGCGTCAGGTGGGGCTGCATCTGCGCCGATCACGATGCCGCGGCCAAGCACAGCCGGACCAGGAAACGAAGACATGCGGGCAAGGCTAGGTGCCCCCTACGACAGACAAAGCCGCCGCACTCCACTAGGAAGGCTTGGTTTGGCCCTGGCTCTGTTGGGTTGGCGTCGAGTGGTGATGGGGATCGTCGATGAAGAGGCGTTCGCCGTCCATGTGAAGAAGGCTGGCTCCGTAGGCTTCGGTCAGATGGTCCATGGTCAGGACATCTCTTGGTGGGCCGGATGCCACGACGCGGTTCGATAGCAGGAGAACGTGGTCTGCCACCCGAGCCTCGGCCAGGTCGTGGGTGGTCATGATGACTGTGCAGCCGTGAGTTTGTTCGTCGTGGATGACGTCGTCGATTGCCTTGGCGGACACGAGGTCGAGTCCGGTGACTGGTTCATCCAACACCAAAATGTCGTGGTCCTGAGCGAGGCCCTGCGCCACGAACACCCGCTGGCGCTGGCCCCCCGAGAGGTCGGAAATATGGCGAGCGGCGATGTCTTGGATGTCCATGCGGGCCATGGCGGCTTCAATCGCGGTCCGGTCAATCCGGGTAAGTCGTCTGAAGAAGTTCTTGTCTGCGTATCGGCCCATTGTGACCACCTCGCGAACTGTGACAGGGAGTGCCTTGTTGACCTCGGTTCCTTGCAGCACGTAGGCAATCTGTTTGAGGTGTCCTGCTGCTGCTGCCCGCCCGATGCTCAATGATCCAGCGGCCGGCTCCATCAGACCGGCGATCCCGTTCAGCAGTGTGGATTTTCCCGAACCATTGGGTCCGATCAAGGCCGTGATGCCTCGCGTCGGGATGGTGAATGTCGATCGGTCGACGGCAACGTGGCGGTCGTAGGCGAAGACGACCTCGGTCGCCGTCACGGCTGCTTCGCTCACTGGCAGTCGGTGCATAGTCCGTCGATCTCGAGGGTGTGGCCATCCGCCGCGAACCCAGCCGACTTTGCAACCCGTTTGACGACATTTTGCAACGTGGTCTCGAGGTCCTCAGACAGTTCGATGTCGTCCACCGTACCGCAGTCGACGCATACCAGATGGTGGTGGTGGCCGGTCAGCCACTCGGCGAGTTCGTATCTGGTGACCCCCTTTGATCCGTGGTGGTGCGCCAAGGCTCCGGCGTCTGCCATAACGGACAGCGATCGGTAGAGGCTCGAAAGCGGAATTGAGGTTCCGAGCGCGGCATGCAATTCGGCGGCGGATCGGGGGCCGTCTGCCTCGGCCAGGGCGGCCACCACCCGCCTTCGACCATCGGTGAACCTGACCCCGCCGGCCGCCAAGCGCGATCGAATCTGGTGTTCGAGATGCCCTGTGGTCACTTGTGCAGGCTTTCGGGTAGTGTGAACCAGTGATAAGAATGATTCTCATTATAGGTTGTTCGAGATGTTGCGTGTAACCACTCGCGCGCGGGTTGCGCCGGTTGCGCTTGCGATGTTTTTCGCTGCGTGTGGAGGGTCGGATTCGGCCTCCGACGGGATCGGCTCAGGTGTGGCGAGCGATCAGGATCCCTTGCTCGTGGTGGCCACTACCACGATCTTGGGAGATGTGATGGCCAATATCGTGGGCGACGAAGCCCGACTGGAGGTTCTTGTTCCGCTCGGAGTTGACCCCCACGAGTACCGGGTCTCGTCGCGCCAGGCCGCTCTCATCCAAGAAGCCGACCTCGTGGTGGCCAATGGGCTGGGCTTCGAGGAGGGTCTGGTCGATGTGCTATCTGCGGCCAGGCAGGACGGTGCCAACGTCTTTGAACTGGCCGAACTTTTGGATCCGATACGGCTAGGCGGTTCCGGAGCATGGGATCCCCATGTGTGGATGGACCCGCAACGCATGGCGATGGCCGCAAGGCTGGTCGCCGGCGAGCTCTCCACCCTCGACGGTCGTGTCGATTGGACAGCTGCTGCCGATTCCTACAGAACCAGGCTTTTCGAAGTCGACAAGGAGATCGAGACGCTTTTGGCAGAAATCGACGATCGCCAACTGGTCAGCAACCATGCCGTCTTTGGCTATTTCGCCGACCGGTACGGTTTCGAAATCGTCGGAACGGTCATCCCTGGTACGACGACCCTGAGTGATCCCAGCTCAGCAGAGTTGGCAGAGTTGGTGAACAGGATCGAGGAAACAGGCGTCCGGGCCATTCTGGTAGGCACGACGGGGCCTGGCCTGCTGGCAGAGGCGGTTGTGGGGGAGATCGGCGGGAGCGTTGAGTTGGTAGAGGTCTACACGGGGTCGCTCGGTGGCCCAGGCTCGGGAGCCGAGACCCTCATCGACATGTTGCGGACCAACGCCCAACTGATTGTCGAGGCGCTGTCGTGAAGAAAGAAGCAGTCATGAGGGACGAAAATGCGGTCAATCGGGTGGCGCCGCCAAAGCCCTGGATGTCTTGATGGAATGGCTGACCGACCCCTTCGACCTGGCATTCCAGCAGCGGGCACTGATCGGCGGCGCGTTTGCTGCGGTCGCCACTTCGGTGGTCGGCACATGGGTGGTGATCCGAGGGATGACGTTTCTGGGTGACGCTCTCGTCCACGGTGTCGTGCCTGGCATAGCGCTTGCCGTTCTGTTCGATTTCAATGTCTTCTTGGGAGCGGGCCTGGCGGCTCTCGTGATGGTTGGCGGAGTCAACCTGGTGCATCGTCAAACCGTGTTCTCGGAGGACACGGGCATCGGCCTGCTGTTCGTGGGGATGCTCGGCCTGGGTGTGATCCTGATCTCACGAACGACGTCCTATTCGGGCAGCCTCACCAGCATCCTGTTTGGCGAGGTCCTTGGCGTCACCAGCCGAGACGTGGTGATCCTGGGTGGTTTGGCGGTTTTCGTTGTGTTCGTGTCTGTAGTCGGATATCGGGCGTTCTTGACACTGTCGTTCAACGAGCAGAAGGCGAAGTTGCTGGGGCTGCGTCCTGGTCTCACCAACGCCGCGCTGTTGGCGCTGATCGCCCTTGCGATAATCGGATCCTTCGAAACTATAGGCACCCTGCTGGTCTTCGGCCTCCTGGTCGGCCCCCCCGCAACCGCAGCACTGCTGGTCAGCAGGGTCCCCCTGATGATGCTGACCAGCGCGGCCATAGGGGTTCTGAGCGTGGCGGTTGGTCTCGTGATCAGCTTCCATGCCAACACGTCTGGTTCGGCCACCATGTCGGTTGTGCCGATTGTGCTGTTCTTCGTCGTCCTCGGCGTGTCGAGTTTGCGGTCAAGGCGAGGCGCGCTGACCCTCTAGGCCGAAATCACGGCAGCAGAAATTCGATGGCCAGGCCGATTGGGATGATGAGGAAAGGCACGACAGCCAAGATCATGGCGATGAGCCCGAACACCTTCGCGGGGTCTTTGGGCGGTGTGCCACAGCGTCCGATGGTCTCCCAGAGGGCGTTGATAGGACCGTCGAGGGTGATACTGATGCGTCTCCTTGCGACGGCCGATCCCCGCAACAAAACCCAGGCGACACCGAAGACGATCGCGGCCAGCACCACAGAAACCGCCACCTTGCCGAAGGTCTGATCGAGAGCGGAGCGGGCGGCGCCGGCGATGGCGGACATAACCGTCGAGAAAACGGCCCCACCGGCCAGGAACGCGGCTGCACCCAAGGCGTTGCGTTTGAAGCCAGGAGAGAGGCGTTCCATCTGGATGCGGGCGATCATCAGTTTTCGACGGTGTGGATCGTCGATCGCCGCGGCGCCTTCCCGACGCGAGTACAAGCGCAGCATCTCGTCAGTCACGGTTGCCATGTGGCTGCGAATGATGAACTGCGCCACCTGTTGGGCCAGGAACGCCGCAACCGGATTCAGCGGGCCGAGGCCACTCACTTTCACTGTCCGGGTGCCGTTGCGGTCCAGGACCTCCAGGGCTCGGACCGAGAGTTGGTGGGCTTCTTCAAAACGGTCAGGGTGGCCGAGCGGTCTTGTTGAGGACAATTCGAGCACGATGTCGCGGTCGACGTCGTCTTGGGCGCCGAGACTGTTGAGGATCTGATCCGTTGCGGCGGTGTCGCTCTTTCGGAAAGCCCTGAACGCCGCCAACTTCTCGTCGAGTTCGTCGAGGAGCAAACTCTTGTCTGCCACGCCGACTTTGGGTTCTTCGCTCATCCGGGGTGATCGTAGCGATGGGGCCAGTTCGGGGCTGGACAACGGCGAATTCACGCGGGCCGGCGGTCGCCCATCAGATAGCGTGGTCCAGTGCCTTTCTCGGAGGCCCAACCCTTTGGGTTGTATAGGGCGCACCTCTCCAATGAAAGGC
>CALCCX010000138.1 GCA_937900165.1 uncultured Acidimicrobiia bacterium
TCGTCTGTGTTTAAGCTCTATAGCTCATATGCTTCTATGTCTTCTTCTTTGTTTTTTTTTTAATGATACGGCGACCACCGAGATCTACACTCTTTCCCTACACGACGCTCTTCCGATCTAGTTCGGTGTTGTCTCCCCAATCCATGAAGGTCCCAGGGCTCGTCAGCCTCTTTGAGGTTTTCGACCGTTGCGTATGGCCACTTGAGGCCGTTATTCCCACTCGATTGTCGACGGGGGTTTCGACGAGATGTCATAGGCAACCCGATTGATGCCTTGGACCTCGTTCATCACTCGACTCGATATGGATTCCATGACCTCATACGGAAGCCTTGCCCAGTCTGCGGTCATCGCATCTTCGGACATCACGGCCCTGACAATCAGTGGATATGCATAGGTGCGTCCATCGCCCTGCACCCCCACCGACCGAATCGCCGGAAGGACGCCGAACGATTGCCAGATTTCCTCGTACAGGCCCGCCTTGCGGATCTCGTCGACAACGATGCCATCGGCGGCCCGAAGAATTTCAAGGCGTTCCAACGTCACATCGCCAATGATGCGAACCGCCAGACCAGGACCGGGGAAGGGCTGGCGCCAGACGATCTCGGCCGGCAGACCCAGCTCCTCGCCCACTGCCCTTACTTCGTCCTTGAAGAGGTCTCGAAGAGGTTCGATCAGATCGAACACCATGTCGTCAGGAAGGCCCCCCACGTTGTGGTGAGTCTTGATCTTCGCGGCCGTACCGGTTCCAGACTCGATCACATCTGGATACAGAGTGCCTTGAACCAAGAACTTGGCGCCGGAAACTTCCGCAGCTACCTCTTCGAACACCCTGATGAACAATTCGCCGATTATTTTTCGCTTGGCCTCTGGATCTGCCACTCCCGCCAGGGCCTCCAAGAAACGGTCCTGAGCTTTGACGTGGATCAAATTTATATCGAAGTGACTCCGGAACGTCTCCTCGACTTGCACCCCTTCCCCGGCTCTGAGCAAACCATGATCGACAAAGATGCAGGTGAGCTGGTCCCCGATCGCCTCGTGAACAAGAGCGGCCGCAACGGATGAATCCACCCCGCCGGACAGGCCGCAAATCACCTGAGAATCGCCGACTTGGCTGCGAACGGCCGCCACCGAATCTTCGATGATCGAGTGCCGGGTCCATGACGGTGGAGCCCCGCACGCTTCGTAAAGGAAATGTTTGAAGATCTCATCGCCTCGCGGAGTGTGAGCTACCTCAGGATGAAATTGCACTCCGTAGATACCGGCCGAGCGGTTCTCCATCGCCGCCACGGGTGAACCTTCGGTCGAGGCAGTCACGGTGAACCCTTCTGGAGCGGCCGTGACGGAGTCGCCATGACTCATCCACACCGATTGACGCTCTGGCAGGCCTTCGAGTAGAACCCCAGGACCGATGCCGACCATGTCCGTTCTCCCGTACTCGGCCGTTCCGGTTCTGGCGACGGTCCCACCGAGACTGTGAGCAATGACCTGATGTCCGTAGCAGATACCGAAGATCGGGACTCCGAGTTCGAGGATCCCTTCGTCGATCTCGTAGGCGTCGTCTGCGTAAACCGAGGCGGGTCCGCCGGACAGAATGACACCGATCGGGACTCGATCCCGGATCTCTTCTGCTGTGATGCTGCGTGGCACTATCTCCGAATAGACGTGGGCTTCCCTGACCCGTCTCGCGATGAGTTGGGCGTATTGGGCACCCAGGTCAACGACCAGCACCGTTCCGCCCTTTGGGTCGGTCATGTCGGTGGGCCAAGCACAGCCCTAACCCATCCCGATGTTTTGAGAAACCTGCAGTGCCTTGCCCTCTGTTTTCAGGGATGGGGCCACCATGACTTCGGCTTTCTGAAATTCCTTGAGGTCCGCATATCCGGTGGTAGCCATCGACACCCGCAACCCGCCAAACAGGTTCCGGCGCCCATCGTTCTCGTGGGCAGGTCCGACCAGAATCTCTTTGAGGCTGCCAAGGGTCCCGGTCATTACCCTGGCACCTCTTGGCAAGGTTGGATGGAAGGTCGCCATGCCCCAGTGTGCACCGTGGCCGGGGGCTTCGTCAGCCGAGGCCAACGGTGAGCCGATCATCACTGCGTCGGCTCCGCATGCGATCGCCTTGGCGACGTCTCCACCGGTCCGCATACCGCCGTCGGCGATGACGTGAACATACCTTCCCGTTTCATTCAGGTACTGGATCCTGGCCCCAGCCGCATCCGCGATAGCCGTAGCTTGGGGTACGCCCACTCCCAGCACACCCCTGGTCGTACATGCAGCACCAGGTCCGACTCCTACAAGCACTCCTGCCGCTCCTGTCCGCATGAGATGCAAGGCAGTGGAATGGGAGGCACAGCCACCGACGATCACCGGCAGCTCAAGTTCGGAGATGAAACGTTTGAGGTCCAACGGTTCGTCCCGACTGGAGACATGTTCGGCAGATACGACCGTGCCCTGGATGATCAGAATGTCCAGACCGGCTTCGATGACGACTTCTGAGTATTCGCGTACCCTCTGAGGAGTCAACGAAGCCGCGGTGACAGATCCAGTCGCTCCCATCTCCTCGATCCTTGCCCTCATTAGATCTGCATCGATCGGCTGGAGATAGATCTCCTGCATTCGCCTCGTCGCCTTTTCGGACGGCAACGAGGCTATTTCGTCAAGATAAGGAGCCGGGTCTTCGTATCGACTCCAAAGACCTTCGAGGTTGAGAACTCCCAAACCTCCTAGTTCCCCGATGAGAGCGGCCGTCGCCGGACTGATAGCCGAGTCCATGGCCGCGCCCATCATCGGAAGGTCAAAACGAAATCCGTCTATCTCCCACGCCAAGTTGACGTCTTGCGGGTCTCTCGTGCGCCGACTCGGAACTATCGCGATATCGTCAAATCCGTAGGCTCTTCGCCCCGATTTACCAATCCCAATCTCGATATCCACCCAAACCCTCCAAAGGCCAACCGCTGCTCGCAACGCTACCAGGCCATGTAGTGGGCCCATCGGTTCGTGCCGGGGTCGAGGGCAGGCCTCGCCACTACTCTGGTGCGCCTATGAATCAAATGAAGAATGAAGGCGACCCCGCCAAGCCGCATTGGCGGTATTGGCACACCCTCGCAGCGTTCGCGGCCGGCGTCGGAGCGAGCCTCGCCGGATCCGTCGTGGTTTTGTTCATCGTCGGAGGGGCGAGCCTCGATGCCGAATCGGGAAGCGTAAACGTAGAGATCTCCAACGAGTGGACGTTCTGGTTCTTGCTGCCGGTCCAACTATTCGCCAACTTCTTGGTACTCAGGTGGCTCAGTCGCCGACACGGGACCGGCGATTTCGCCAACGACTTCTCATTTGTTGTGAGTGCCAAAGATTGGCCATGGATTCTGGCCGGTGTCCCACTCATTGCGGGGTCCGCGGCGTTGGCGATCTTTCTGAAACCCTTGTTCGGAGCGGGCGACGACAACCCTCAAGCGCTGGTAGACATGGTGGCAGGCGCGGGGGCGGGCATAACAGCATTCGCGATAGTGGCAGGAATCGGAATATTCGGGCCAATCATCGAAGAGGTGATGTTCAGAGGTCTCCTGTACGACACAATCCGCCAGCGGAACTCGACAACCGTTGCAGTGATCGGATCTTCGGTCGCTTTTTCACTCCCCCATCTCCTGGGATTCAACCCATCGGTTGAGGGCGGCGCCGCGGCGGCAGTCCGGCTGGTCCTTCCACCCTTGATCGTCCTGTTTGGCGTCGGATTGGTCCTGGCTCTTGTCAGGGCAAAGACAAAGTCACTGTCAGCGCCGATCCTGCTTCACAGCAGTTTCAACATCATCCAGGTGATGGCACTTCTGTTTGCGTCCGACTTGGTTTTGATCAGCTGAGGCCCACGGCCTTTCGGACGCCTGCCAAGCTGGCATCAGCAGATTCGATCGCCCGCTCCGCACTCGAGACCATCACGTCGAGCACATAGTCACCATTCATCGCGGAATATGCCGAACGAAACGGCTCGAGCCCATCAATCACCGCGTCCGCGACAGCATCCTTGAAGGAACCGTATTGCAGATCCGCATTTTCTTCGACGAGCTCATCGATCGGCCGCCCTGACATCGTTGCCATGATGTCAAGCAGGTTCGAGATCCCTGGCTTGGCTTCGATGTCATACCGCACCCCGGTCCCAGAATCTGTGACAGCCGACCTGACTTTCTTCCGAATCAGATCCGCCGAATCGGTGATATTGATCCGGCTCACGGGATCAGGATCAGACTTCGACATTTTGGCTGTCGGATCTTTGAGAGACATCACCCTCGCCCCGATCCTTGGAGTGATCGTCGCCGGCACCGGAAAGGTCTTTCCAAACCGAGTGTTGAATCGTTCGGCCAACTCTCGAGTCAATTCGAGATGCTGGGATTGATCATCGCCAACTGGGACGACGTGCACCCTATGGATCAGAACATCTGCTGCCTGGAGCACCGGGTATGCGAACAGTCCGAGGTTCTGACCGCCTTTGTCGGATCTCTCCTTGTACTGGATCATCCGGCTCAGGTGGCCCATCGAGGCAAGGGTGCCGAGAATCCAGGCCAACTCGACATGCTGAGGGACCTGGCTCTGGACGTAAACCAGCGAACGGACTGGATCTATACCAACCGCCAGAAGAACCTTGGCGGTGCGCATGGTCGCCTCCCGAAGCTCGGCAGGATCTTGCGGGACAGTTATGGCATGCAGATCCACAATGCAATAGATGGCCTCGTATTCGTCTTGCATCGAGACCCAGTTCCGAAGCGCTCCTATATAGTTGCCGAGGTGGACCTCGCCTGTCGGCTGAATGCCAGAAAAGAGTCTTTTGTCGGTCATGGTGTGGGCTCCAGGTTTGATCAAGGCGCAAAAAAACGCCGGCAGTGCCGGCGTCGTCGGGTGATCAGAGGCGCGCGGCTGTTCAGCTGAGAGACCACCGCCAACGAGTCGAATGCGAAACAGTCATTGTCAGCCAAGACTATCACAGAAGGATGGCCGAATCCCAGCCTCCTCCGCTTCTCTAGCCGTCCATTCCACCCTTGGGAGGGAAGGCTTCGGCGCTCGAAGGGGTCTGTCCAGATTCGGTGTCGCCGGACTCGTTGTGCCACCACACCGTCTGCTGGGGGAATGGGATTTCGATGCCTTCCTCGTCAAACGCCCACTTCAGACGCTTGCGTATTTCCCTC
>CALCCX010000139.1 GCA_937900165.1 uncultured Acidimicrobiia bacterium
GTCTCGTTAATCGCGGTACCTGTCTTGTTCGTCGATGCTCTTGTCGTCTCAAGATCTTCCTGTTGTTATCTGTCTGTCTTTCACTCTCTCGCCTGTTTCTGTCTTTGTTTTTTTTTTTTTTTTAATGATACGGCGCCCACCGAGATCTACACTCTTTCCCTACACGACGCTCTTCCGATCTATTGTTCAGCATGTTTCTAGGCGACTAACAGCATCATCGTGACCGAGACGGACCCTCAGTGCAGCGTCCGAGAGATCGGTTATCGGGGTCTCAGAGTGACAGACCAACCCGAGCCTGATGAGTTCGAACTCGGGTTGGGCGACCCGCAACAGCAGGTCCATTCGATCCTGCATCACCACCGTGACCGCCCGCTGGAAGAGGCTGGACGCTGTGGCGGAGTCATCTCCGCATCCGCAGGGTCGGCCGGACTCAACAACAACTACGCGTCGGATTCCACGCTCCAGCATCGCTGCCAGGGGCAGCGGGTCAGCGATGGCACCATCGAAAAGGGTTTCTCCGTTGATTTCCACCGGCGGGAACAGGCCCGGAATCGCCGTTGAGGCCAGAATGGCCTCCACCAGATTGCCGGAGGACAACAACCTCGAAGTCCCCGAAACAAGATCTGAGGCCACGATCTCCAGGGGGATGGTGCAATCTTCGATACGATCCAGACACAAGGATCCTCTGAGAAACGATCGCAATGCTCGGTTGGGGAATACAGACGACGCGTGGATCAACGCCGTGACAACTTCTCGAAACCAAGGAAGGCGGGTCCCGAAGATGTTGTGGATGTCGGCCTTTTCCCAAAGTTCGACCATGGCCGCCAACCCCTCTGCGGAGGGACGTGACGCCAGAAACGCGCCATTGATTGCCCCTGCCGATACCCCGACGATCAGATCTGGCTTGAATCCCCGTTCCAAGAGCGCCTGAAGCACCCCGACTTGAACCGCACCCCAGTTTGCGCCCCCGGTGAGGATGAGACCCCAGCCGGGTTCGCTCAGGTCGAACCGTTGGTCATGGCGATTCTCCGCCATTTGCTCTCGATTCGTACATTGGACCCGGAGGGGTTGACGATCGGAAGGCAATCGCCAACCCACCACCCGGGTCCGAGGACCCTTTAGCGGTGAATCCACCGCCAAAGCTGAACCTCCGCGGCAGCATGTCCCGCCGAGCGACTCGCTTCCGTGAGTCGGTGGATCCAGGCTCAGACCTCGCCGGCTTTCAGTGAGACCTGTGGGTCACGTGGTCGTTTCGGCTCGATGGCGGTCGTAGGACAGGCCGAGATGAGCGGTCTGCTATGTCCCAACCCGCAGGCGCAATGATGGCCGCCCGCGTAAGCCAGGCATTCCAGCTGGCTGACGTCAACCCTGAGAATCCCAGCGTCCATGGGGCTGCGAACAACCACACCCCATAGAGGGCTTGGAGCCATCCGGATGTCTTGTCAGCCGGCTTCGCCTGCGCCCACCAGACTGTCGCCAACACCAGCACCCCGAGCGTCCAGGCGTTCCACGAAGAGTTGGGATCAGAGCTTGAACCCAGAGTCCATGGGGCAACGAAGAGCCAGACGCCGCCTAGGAGCAGAAGCCAATCCTGCCATCGTTTCGTGGTCACTGTGCACCTCCTATCTCGTCGCACCGTTTGTGCTGTTTCACCGTATACCTTCCAGTCGAAGGTAAGGTCAAGGGGGGGGAATCAGAAATCGAACAGACCCGAGTCGGCACGAACAGGTCAACTCCCAGGTCTACGAACCCACCTGGATTTCGCGACCATGAGGTCCTGATCCTGACAACAGTCCCCTATCAACTAGCTTTCGGCCTTCATGACGATGTCGGAATCAGAAGACATGGCCGAATCGGCCTCCCCAATGCATCGATCGATTGGCCTGTACGCGGTACTGACAATCTCGATCGGGGCCATGATCGGGTCTGGCATCTTCGTTCTGCCAGGGATCGCCTTCAAGATCGCGGGACCGTCTGTTGTTCTGGCGTTCGTGCTTGCGGGCGTCGTCGTGCTGCCCGCCGCCCTGTCGAAGGCCGAGATGGCCACCGCCATGCCCGAAGCAGGAGGCACCTATCTGTACATCGACCGTGCCATGGGTCCGCTCATGGGCACGATCGCCGGTTTTGGAGTCTGGTTCTCTCTCGTGTTCAAGGCGGCATTCGCGCTCGTCGGGCTGTCGGCGTATCTCGAATATTTTGTTCCCCATCCGGAACGCCCGGTGGCTGCGATCCTCGTTTTGGGCCTGGTCGGAATCAACCTGCTGGGGATCAAGCAGACCGCCCGATTCCAAATCGCGATAGTCACGGGCGTTATCCTGGTGCTTGTCGGTTTCGTCGCAGTGGGTCTGCCCAGCCTCGAGCCGAGCGCCTTCCAACCCTTTACCTCCCAAGGCATAAAGGGCCTGTTTTCGGCTACGGCCGTGGTGTTTGTCTCCTACGCCGGAGTCACCAAAGTCGCATCGATTGCCGGGGAAGTGCGCCGGCCTGGCCGAAACCTCCCGGTTGGCATGCTCATATCAATTGGCTTCATGATGGTGCTGTACGCGGCGATCGTCGTCGTGATCGTTGGGAATTCACCAGCCGACGCGTTGACCAATACCGAAACGCCAATGACGCTGGCCGCGGAGAATTTTCTCGGATCGGCCGGTGTGGCCTTCATCGCCGGAACCGCGGTCCTTGCTCTCCTATCCATGGCAAACGCCGGGATAATCGCCTCGGCCCGCTATCCGTTTGCGATGGCCCGAAACTCGCTCGCTCCTCCGTTCCTGGCTCGCATCGGGAAGCGCTCTGGGGCGCCATCCGCCGGCATCACGGCCACCGGCGTGATGATGATCCTCCTGGTCCTGTTCGTCCCATTGATCGAACTGGCCAAGCTCGCCTCGGCATTTCAGCTCCTTGTATTCGCACTGGTGAATCTGGCCGTCATTGCCTTTCGTGAGGCTCATCTCGATTGGTATAAGCCGGAGTTTCGCTCTCCCTTCTACCCCGTCCCACAAATATTCGGGATTGTCGCGGCACTGCTGCTCCTCACTCAGATGGGCATCCTCCCGGTCCTGGGAGCGGTGATATTCGTTCTTGTCGGTGTTGGCTGGTACCGGGTGTTCGGCAAATCTCGAGCCGTCAAAGCGTCTGCCACTCGGGACGCACTTCGATTGCGAGAGGACGCCAGACTCGTTCAGAGGAGCGGAGACGCAGTCGCCACAGCGGGCCGAAAACACATCTTGGTCCTGATCCGTAGACCAACGCAGCCGAGCAGGCAGCGCACCCTGATCCGCCTCGCAATGAGGTTGGTGGAGGCGCCAGGAGGACGCATTCATGTGATCAACTTCGACGCGCAAACCAGCCGGTCCATCCCCACCGAAGACGACCACCAGCGCGCTAGTTCACTCGGAATAGAGGTCACAACGGAGAATTTCACAGATGAAGACCGACGCGGCATGGTCCACTCATTTGTGGAGCGAGAGGGAGTAGACCTGTTCATAGCCGACTCACCGCAAGAACTCGGCGCGACGCGCCATATCAGTCGCGACCTCCGCTGGCTTCGAGAACACTTGACCTGTGACTCGGTCTTCCTGCGGAACCGGGCCGTCGACGACATCGACAGGATCGCCGTCTTGGGTACCGGCGGTCCATACGATCCGGTGAAGATCGAACTCGCGGATCACATTGCTCGATACGAAGCCGCGTCTGTTCGGTTTGTGCATCTAACCCCTGCCGATTCGCCGCCAGGTCAGGCAGAATCGATCGAGAAATACCACCAACAACTCGGGCAGATCCTGACGGTCCCATGGGACGACAAGGTCAAACCGACGGACGACCTCGTCGAGACACTGACCGACCTGGCTCGCGGCGCCAACCTCGTCATCCTCGGCGCACCGACCCACCGCTTCCATCTGGTTACGGATCTTGCCGATCGGATAGCAGAGGCGGTCGATTGTCCAGCGCTACTTGTCCACACTCCAACGCTCGAAAAACCCCGCCTGATCACGCGAGCCATCCAATGGCTGATCAACTAGACGGGCCCTGTCCTCGCGAGCCACCTACTTCGGTTGTGGCACGACCCGGATATAGGGGAGTGGCGACTCCCAGCCGTCTGGGTACTTTTCGGCGGCCTCCTCGTCGGTGACCGAGGGAAGGATGATCACGTCCTCACCCTGCTCCCAGTTGGCCGGTGTGGCCACCTTCTCGTTGGCGGTGAGTTGGCAGGAATCCAACAACCTCAGGATCTCGGCAAAGTTTCTGCCCGTGCTCATGGGATAAGTGAGGGTCGCCTTGATCTTTTTGTCCGGCCCGATGATGAACACAGAACGGGCCGTTGCATTGTCGGCCGCAGTCCTACCCTCAGACGTGTCGCCCGCGTCGTCCGCCAACATGTCATAGAGCTTCACAACCTCGAGGCTTGGGTCCCCGATCAGCGGGTAGGTGACCGCGTGACCCTGGGATGCCTTGATGTCATCGGACCAGGCCTCATGGTCGCTGACCCCATCAACGCTAATGCCGATGATCTGGCAGCCGCGCTTGTCGAACTCGGGTTTCAGCCCCGCAACGGCACCCAGCTCGGTGGTGCAGACGGGCGTGAAGTCCTTCGGATGGGAGAACATCAGCGCCCAACCGTCGCCGATCCACTCGTGGAACCTAATCGTGCCCTGGGTGGTCTCCGCCGTGAAATCGGGTGCCACGTCATTGATTCGTAGAGACATCGGATTTCCTCCTCTCGCATCGGGTCGTTCCGGCTTTCACTCCCAAGGATATCGCGCCTCTCCACATGACGGATCAGTAGCCCTCCTCGACAGGGCCGCCTTCTCGTAGCCATTCGGGGTAGCCGTCCTCGAGCCGTCTGGCAGCGTGTCCCTTGGCGAGAAGGGTGCGCACTGCCTGATCGGCGTACACGCAGAATGGCCCTCGGCAGTACGCAACGATTTCTCGATCTGTACGAAGCTCGGGTAGCAGTTGGTCGATTCGGTCAGGCGGCACCAGGATGGCTCCGGCAATATGTCCTGCGTCGTACTCGGTTCTGGGCCTCACGTCGATGAGTGTCACCATGTCGCGTTGCAGTTGCTCTTGAAGTTCGCGGCGAGTGATGGTCGTTATCTCGGTGCGGTCTCCGAGGTAGGCGTCGGCGAGGCGGTCAATGTCACCCAGCTGCTGCTGTGCGACTTCGCGTATGGTGCTCCAAAGGTCATAGACGAGCTGGTCTGTGAGGCGGTAGTAGATGCGGGTGCGGTCTCGGCGAGTGCTGACCAGTCCAACCCTGGCGAGCCTGCGGAGGTGGTGTGAGGTGTTCGCGACGCTCTGGTCGATGGCATCGGCGATGTGTTCGACGCTCCTCTCGCCCTGAGCGAGCAGCTCAATGATCTCCGCCCTTCGACCGTTGGCCATCGCTCCAGCAACCGCAGCGAAACCGTCGAAGAGAGCGTTCTTGGCCCGACGTTGTCCGATCGTCGACTGTTCGACCACCACGGCCTCCTGATATCTCTGGAATCGTGTCTCGATATTCAAAGGACTTCTTGACAATAGTTGTAGGTTCTCCGTATTGTTATCAAGTATACCTTTGAATACACCTTGGAGTTTCTTCATGGAAATAGTCCCGATCATCGATACGGGCTTGGGAAACAGCAGTTACATCGTCGACCTCGGCGACGGCGACGCTCTCGTCATCGACCCGGAACGTGATCCGTCGCCCTACCTCGAGGCCGTCGCGCAACGAGGCCTGCGGCTGCGGTTCATCGCCGAGACCCACCTCCATGCCGACTTCGTCTCCGGTAGCCGTGAACTCATCGCAGAGGGAGCAACGCTGCTCGCTCCGATAGGAAGCGACCTGTCCTTCGACCACCGCCGGCTCGACGACGGCGACGAGATCGACCTTGGTGGGTTGACCCTCCGGGCGATCGGGACTCCAGGACACACCCCGGAACACCTCGCATACCTCTTGGTGGACGATGCGTCACCGCTGGCCCTGTTCTCGGGTGGCACACTCATGGCAGGGGGTGTCGCCCGTACCGACCTGCTCTCACCGGACCTGACGGAACCGCTCGCACGGGCTGCGTATCGTTCGATCCAGGACAAGATTCTGGTTCTCCCCGACGACCTGGCGGTATATCCGACCCATGGGGCCGGATCGTTTTGCTCCGTTGCGCCCACCGGGGAAAGAACAACGACGATCGGACGGGAACGACGCTCGAATCCTCTCCTCCAAGTCGACACGGAGGACGATTTCGTCGCAAGTCTGCTCAGCGGGCTGGGAACCTACCCGGCCTACTTTGCCCGAATGCGAGACGTCAATCGGGCAGGGCCGGCCGTCTACGGCGCAGACCCGCCGAACCTGCCTCCCCTTTCACCCGACGAAGTCGCGACGCTTCAAGCCGGCGGCGCCTTGGTCGTCGATGCCCGACCGATCGACCGGTATGCGGCCGGGCACATTCCGAACTCGGTATCGATCGAGTTACGTGACCAGTTCGGCACCTGGCTTGGGTGGCTCGCCGACCCGAACCGCCCGATCGTGATCGTCGTAGACGATGACCAGGACACCAGGAACTTGGTGTGGCAGACCCTCAACGTCGGCTTCGAGCCACCCGAAGGGCGGCTCAGTGGTGGGATAGCCGCCTGGGGCGCAGACGGTCGGCCGACAGCACAGACCGACCTCATCCCGGCGGCAGAGGTCAGCGCCGACCAAACAATCGTCGACGTCCGCCAGCTCTCCGAATGGCAGGCGGACCATGTCACGGGAGCGATTCACGTCGAACTCGGTGCCATCGCCGCACAAGCGACTCATCTCAAAGGCGACCTACAGATCCACTGCGGTCACGGCCAGCGGGCCATGACCGCCGCCAGCCTCCTCGAGCGGGCTGGTGCGGAGACAATCGCAGTAACGACCGGCGGGCCAGGCGACGTGACAGCCGCCCTTTCCCACCGTCACGCTTGAGGATGACAGCACCGAACGGAGACACAATCCGGTTGGGACTGCGCGCCAACCTGCCCCAGTTCACGCTTTTGGTCGTTGTCAACGCGCTGGTGGGTGGGATGTTGGGCCAGGAACGCACGGTCCTTCCGTTGCTCGCCAGAGAGGAGTTCGGTCTCACCGGAATCACCGTTTCGCTGACCTTCATCGTGGCCTTCGGCTTGGTGAAGGCGGCCACCA
>CALCCX010000140.1 GCA_937900165.1 uncultured Acidimicrobiia bacterium
CCCAAGACTGGGCAGACAGGGCCGATGGCGTCATCGCAGTCGGCACCACTCTTGGGGTCTACCCCGCAGCCGAAATCCCCTTGGCAGCAGCCGCCCGTGGCCTACCCTTTGTGATCATCAACATGGGTCAGACGGAGCATGATGGTGCAGCCGACGTTCGGGTCGAAGGCCCGGCCGGAAAAGCTCTCAGCGGGCTCGTCGACAGATTGCTGGGTGAGCCAGGATGATCCGGCGGGCTGCGGGCAAATCGGTTCATTCAACATCGACGTTAGGTTGATAGGCATGTCGATGAGCTACAACGAGTTGGTCTCTCGAGCCAGAGCGAAGGTGCAGGAGCTGAGCCCCAAGGACCTGTCAGACGATCTCGATGCGGCAGGCACAGTCATCGACGTCCGTGAGACGGACGAATGGGATCTTGGGGTGATCCCTGGCGCCATCCATCTCGCCAGAGGAATCATCGAGGGGGCGATCGGTCGGGTGGCGCCAGATCGCGATGCCCCTCTGACCCTGTATTGCGCCGGTGGTGGCCGCTCCGCGCTCGCCGCAACCTCCCTCCTCGCGATGGGCTACACCGAGGTTCGTTCCCTGGCCGGGGGGTTCGATGCCTGGAGGGCGCAAGGAAATCAATGGGAGGTTCCACAGAGCTTCAACAACGATCAGCGCGCCCGGTATGCACGTCACCTGAGTCTGCCTGAGGTCGGCGAGGCCGGCCAGCAGCAACTGCTGGCCGCCAGAGTGCTCGTTGTTGGAGCTGGGGGACTTGGTTCTCCAGCTGCCCTCTACCTGGCGGCGGCCGGAGTAGGAACCCTGGGAATCGTCGACTTCGACAGGGTCGACGTATCAAACCTTCAGCGCCAGGTTCTTCACAACCTGTTCCGAGTCGGCGAAAAAAAGGTGGACTCGGCTCGCCAGACCATCAACTCCTTGAACCGCGACGTGAAGGTCGAGGCCTACGATCTGAGGCTGGACGCCTCCAACGTCATGGACGTGCTGGCCGGCTACGACGTGATCATCGACGGAGCAGACAACTTTCCCACTCGCTACCTCATCAACGACGCCTCGATCCATCTCGCAACGCCGGTGGTGCACGGATCGGTATTCCGTTTCGAGGGCCAGGTGAGTGTCTTCAGTCCCCGAAACGGTCCTTGTTACAGATGCCTATTTCCGGAGGCACCACCTCCGGAGCTGGCTCCCAACTGCGCAGAAGCCGGGGTGCTTGGTGCCCTGACCGGGGTCATCGGCACGATCCAGGCCGTCGAGGCGATCAAGCTCGTGCTCGGAATCGGAACTCCGCTGGTCGGTCGCCTCCTCACCTACGAAGCTCTGGATCAGGAATTCAGGACACTCAATCTGTCGAGGCGGATGGATTGTGCGGCGTGTGGTGACGATGCCCAACTCCCCCAGATCGTCGACTACGGCCCTACCTGCTCCACCCCTTCCAGCGCATAACAGCCACCACGTCGGGTGGGTCAGCGGGCGCCGAAACCGGAGAGAACCGTCCATACGGATCGACCAAGCACGGTCAGGTCGAGCCAAGGTGACATGTGTTTCACGTAATAGAGGTCATACGTCAGCTTGTCGATCGTGTCGGCCTCGTCATCCGCGTACCCATAGTTGACCTGCGCCCACCCTGTGACCCCTGGACGGACCAGGTGGCGGTTCGAATAAAACGGGATGGACTGGCTGAACGAGCGCACGAACGGCACCTGTTCTGGTCGGGGCCCCACCAGGCTGAGGTCGCCCCTGAGCACGTTCCAGAGTTGAGGGAGTTCGTCCACCCGGAATCGACGCAACCATTTGCCCACTTGGGTCAGCCGCGCATCGTCTGGAGTGGCGAAGGCCGGACCCTGGTTTTCGGCGTCGACAATCATCGTGCGGAACTTGTAGAGCGTGAAGAGTTCTCCACCGCGGCCCACTCTCGTCTGGCTGAAGACTGCTGGACCGGGCGATCCCATTTTCACTGCAAGGGCCAGAACAGCCGCAAGTGTCAAACTGAGTGGAGCAGTCAATACGACCGCCAGGACGTCAAACAGCCGCTTGCCCGGCAGGTATGGACTGGTCCTCAGGACCGGAGCAGAAAGCTCCCATCCCTCCGCGAGATGCACGATCGGGAGCCGACCGGTGTGCTCTTCGTAGACGCTCGACATCGCTCGCACATCTAGACCGGCCAGGGTGCAAGACGACACGTATTGGGCCATCCGGTCAGAAAGTACGGAACGCAGATCAATCGCGAGGATGGTTCCGGGCGAGAGTTGGGCTATCTCATCCTCAGAACCGGGATCGAG
This sequence comes from uncultured Acidimicrobiia bacterium, assembly GCA_937900165.1. Taxonomy (GTDB): domain Bacteria; phylum Actinomycetota; class Acidimicrobiia; order Spongiisociales; family Spongiisociaceae; genus SZUA-232. The sequence continues at coordinate 2,286 of CALCCX010000140.1, forward strand.
GAGCATCTCGACATCTGCATGGGGGGCGGTGCGGAGATCGTCAACGAGTCCCTTCTCGCTGGTGACGAGCACCATGCGCTCGTGCCATGGGCGACGCCGCCGGAAAGCCCGGTGGGCGAGTGCCCCGCCAAGAAAGAGCATCATCGTCCAACCGACGAATGGCCGGGAGAAATAGAATTCGCGGAAGAGGAACAGCCCGACCGTCGTGGTGGTGAGAGCGGTAGCTGCGATGGTGATCGCTCGACCGTAGGTGGGTCTCGGCGCCGAACCCGACCAGGCTCGAGCGGTGAACCAACTCGCCCCCCCAACCCCCAGAGTGATCAGCCCGAGAAGCGGCCAGACTCCTCCTGGACGCAGCTGAGTCTCCACAGCCATCCATGGGACCGGGTTGGAGAAGGTGACGACCGATCCGAGCATCATCGCTCCCGCCAAGACTGCGAGATCGGCAAAAGCTACTGAGATGAGAAAACGGCGCCGCATGTCGACCCCTATCCTGCTGGACGATCGGCCGCTGAGAACCAGTAGCAGGATAGCCGTAGCCGGCCCACTCCGACAGCCCGCTCGAGCGGTCGGCTTCGCCTAACCTGAAGTGGCCTTGGTGGCGAGCAGCTCGATGAGCGTGCGGGTGGAGAACCCCGAACCACCCTTGCATTGATAACCCTCGTCATCTGGCCAGCTGGCCGGACCCGCTATGTCAAGGTGAATCCAGGGAACGTCTCCAACGAACTCGGCCAGCAGCAGCGCAGCAGTCAGGGCGCTCCCCGACCGGCCGGCCGTGTTCTTCATGTCTGCAATCGGGGAGTCGATCAGTTTTCGATACTCGTCAGGCAGCGGTAGCTGCCAGAACCGCTCCCCCGTGCCACCGCCCACCTCGATCACCTCGGCGGCCAGATCGTCGTCGCCAATCACCGCCGCGATCTTTTCCCCGAGAGCCACCACCGCTCCCCCGGTCAAAGTGGCGATGTCCACGATGAAATCCGGTTCGAATTCGGTCGCCAGCGCTAGGCCGTCCGCCAGAACCAGCCGGCCTTCGGCGTCCGTATTCAGAACCTCGATGGTCTTGCCGTTGCGGGTTCTCAGTACGTCGCCAGGCTTGGTGGCAAGTCCGCCAGGCATGTTGTCGGTCAGCGCAGTGATTCCCACGACCTTGATAGGCAGATCGAGCCTGGCCACAGCCTCCATGACCGAGATGACCACTGCGGCGCCAGACATGTCCGTCTTCATGGTCTCCATGGAGCTAGCCGGCTTGAGCGACAAACCGCCAGAGTCAAATGTGATCCCTTTGCCGACCAGCGCCACGAATCCGTCCGCGCCGTCCGGTTCGTGCCACATCTCGACGAGGCGAGGCGGGCGGCTGGAACCGGCAGCAACGCCAAGCAGGCCACCAAAGCGGCCCTCGACCAGCTCGGCCTCATCCCTCACCACCACCCGCATGCCTGTCTCCACGCCCAGCTCCTCACAGAGGGTGGCGAGATCCGATGGAGATTGGTCGATGGGTGGGGTATTGATCAGATCACGGGCCCGCATCGTCGCCGCAGCGAGCACCTCTCCCCTTGCGATCACCCCTTCGTCTGCGCCGATCATCGTCAGCGTCTCCGTGAGGGCAGGCTTGGGTTCGGACTTGTATCCGTCGAAACGGTATTGAGCCATCGTGAATCCCTCGACGACGGCCGCTGTCGGACCGAACATGGCGAGATCGGTGGCCACATCGGTCGATTTCATGCACGCTCTGCCGAGATCACCGGAGGCAACTCGCACCGTGTCCTCTTGGGGATCATCGCACAGCCCGACAACTACGATCTTGCGACTACCACCAGGGCCAACAGCCCGGTATTTCGCCACTTGGCCGACTTTGCCTTCGAATTCCTGGTCGTCCAAGGCCGCCTGAAAATCGTCTCCTAGCTCAGAGACCAAGTCGGCGGCAATGT
>CALCCX010000141.1 GCA_937900165.1 uncultured Acidimicrobiia bacterium
GCGACCACCGAGATCTACACTCTTTCCCTACACGACGCTCTTCCGATCTCGTGATCATCGAAACGTCTGTGCCGCCCAGGATCCTGATGAGCGAGCTGCACGGGATCGAGCGTGCGGCTGAGCGTATCAGGGACTTGAAGTGGGGGCCGAGGACACTCGATCTCGACCTGATCCTGTACGGCACCCTGGTGGTCGACGATGAGGGAGGCTTGGTGGTCCCGCATCCTCGATTCGCCAGGCGGCGGTTCGTTCTGGAGCCGCTCTTGGCCGCCTGGCCGGACGCTCGCCATCCAGACGGGACGTTGATAGCGCCCCTCCTGGAATCGGTCCGTGATCAGGATCTCTCGCAGGTCGACGATGCCTCGTGGGCGCCCTCCCGGCGTCCTGAAAACCAGTGAGGTCGGTGTCTACGACACCGACCTCACTGACTAATGGCGAATCGGACAAAATCCGAAGGACCCCCTTCTTGCGCCGACCATTGGCGCGGTCGGCTGAGCCGCACGAGGGAGATCCGCCTGAGACCGTGTCTTTGGTGGAGTCCACGAGTCCCCTTGCAACCCAGACGGTTAGGTCCGGGCTATTCCCTTCGAATCGCCCGTGTAATAGTGAATAGCAATCACGAGCGATCCATCAACATGTTCGTCACCGTGGATGCCAGTCTTGAGAAATATCCGCGTCGCCCCCGTCTCGACGGAGTGGGGTGGTTGAGGAGACGCCTAACCCCCAAAACTTGCGCACCACTTGAACAAGCACAATCGTCTGTGGCTGTGGCTGTGGCCGCTTACAGGTTGCCCACTACCTCGTCTGCCCACTTGGAGGCCTCCAGGTACAGTTCGGGGAGGTCGACGTCTGATTCGGTCACCGGAGATCCTGCAAAGTTCTCGATCTGTTCGGCAACTTCGAGTTTGGCGCCGATCGTGCCCTCATAGCTCGTGATTGCCGACGCCAATTCGTCGGAGACCGCGACCTGTTCGACAAGAGCGTCGATCGATGTTCCGAGCATCGCAGGCACAGCCGAGAGCATGCCGGCGGTGAAGGCCGCGTCAGAACTGTCCGGCGAGGCCCTTTCCACGAGGAGTTCGGTGAGCCTCGCCCTGGTTATCGCCAGCCTGGTCAGCTCCGAAGACCCCTGGTTGGCGTCCGCCATGGCAAAGATGACCAACCATCGCACGATCGAATTGGCGCCAAGTCGCATGACTGCTTCGCGAATCGAGTCCGCGGGCGTGCGGGCGCCAAGGTAGGTGGCGTTGGCCAGTCTTAGGATGCGGGTCGTCAGGGATGGTTCCGGCCGGATCAGGTTGACCAGCCGCTCGACACTCCAATCTTCCTTGCTGATCTCGGAAATGATCTGGATACTGCTCAGGACGGGACTGGGGATCATGGCACCGACCTTGATCTGCGGGGTCGCGAGATAGAAGCCCTGGAAGGAGTCGCATCCGGCTTCGATGCAGCGTTGGTGGTGCTCCCAGGTCTCCACTTTTTCGGCTACGACCTCGACATCGAATCCTTTGAGCATTGCCACTTCTCTGAAGATGTCGCGAGCGGAGAGGTTGAGAACGTCGAGCTTCACGGAGTCGGCCAGTTCGAGCAGTTCACCACGATGATCACCCGGTAGCCAGTCGTCGAGAGCGATCTTGTAGCCATCCTTCTTCAAGCCGGCGACGGCTTCGTAGATCCGGTCGTTGACCATCACCGACTCGAGAACTTCGACAACCATCTGATCGGCTGGGAAGGTGCGAACGAGGTCAGGATCGACTAGCAAGGCCGCTGGAAAGTTGATCCAGATCGGCACGTCACCGAGCGGTTCGGAAATGGCCGTAAACCAGTCGAGCAGGACCCTCGCCGTCATCGCGGCCCCGCTCGGCCGGCTGACGCCTGCGGGGCTGCGATAGAGGAGTTCGTATCCGCGCAGCCGATCGTCAACATCGAGAATTGGTTGGCGCGCCAGCATTGGCCGATAGGCAGCCTGAGTGACCATGCTCCACCTGTCGGTCCAGCGCTTGGCCGCTTTAGCGCCGATCATTTTCCACCCGGCTCGTGATTGCGTAGCCTCAAGGCATTGTGAAGGAGACGAACATGAAGAACAGGCCCAACGGTCACCTGGTGGCTTTCACCTGCGAGGAAACGCACACCATATGCTCTTAGCCATCGACGTTGGTAACACCCAAACCGCCGTCGGAGTGTTCGACGATGCCGAGCTCGTTCATCAGTGGCGTCTTTCAAGCGTGAGGGAACGGACCAAGGACGAGTTTCAAGTACTCGTCAGGGGCCTGTTGGAGCCGGCCGGCTATTCGAAGGACGATTTCGAAGGCGCAGCCATATCGTCGGTGGTGCCTGCCGTGACCATGGCGCTTCAGCCTGCTCTCGAGGATTTGATCGACGCTGCAGTAATGGTGGTGGGTCCTGGACTCGACACCGGACTGGCCGTCCTGATCGACAATCCGGCCGAGGTTGGCGCCGATCGGGTTGTGAATTCGGTCGCCGCGCTCGAGAAGTACGGTGCGCCGGTTTTGGTTGTCGACTTCGGGACCGCCACCACCTTTGACGTCGTCAACCCTGATGGTGCTTATGTCGGAGGTGCGATCGCTCCCGGACTGGAGGTATCCATGGACGCGCTCATCACCGCGACGGCAGCCTTGCGGAGGGTGGATCTCGTCGAGCCTCGTTCTGTGGTCGGAAAGAGCACCGTCGAGGCGATTCAGAGTGGTCTCCTCTATGGGTATGCAGGCCTGGTCGACGGCATCGTGCGTCGGATTTTTGCCGACGTCGGTTCGATGCCGACGGTGGCGACCGGTGGGATCGCGCCAACGATGGCCCCGCTGTGTGAGACGGTCGACCATCTCGATTCGGCGCTCACTCTCGACGGGCTGCGTTTGTTGTTCGATCGCAGCAAAGAGTGAAGCCCTGTCCACGTTGGCGTGGAGCAGCCGTGCCAGTATCCGGAACGGTTGGCCGGTCTGGCTAGCCTTCCGGCTCCATGAACGACGACAACCTCGAAGAGCCCGGTGAGTCCACCGCCCACCGCCACCCCCTGGCCGACCATCCTCTGACTGCACTCCGCCTGGCGAAGGTCGAAGCAAGCAGGCAGGCCGGTATCGAACCCTATCCGGTGGGACACCGCAGGTCGGCTACGGCCGCCGAACTGCACGAAGAGTACGCGGACCTCGAGCCCGGCTGTGAGACCGGTCGGCGGGTGCAAATGACCGGGCGGTTGATGAACGTCCGAGCGATGGGGAAGCTGACTTTCGGCGTATTGAGTGAAATGTCAGGCGAGATCCAACTCTTTGTCTCCAAGGCAGTGATCGGAGGCGACGCATTTGCAGATTTTGCGGACCTGGATGGCGGCGATCTTCTGTGGGTGGATGGCGAAGTGATGACCTCAAAACGGGGAGAGCTATCGATCAAAGTCTCGAGCTTTTCCCTCCTCGCCAAGGCGCTCAGGCCGCTTCCCGAGAAATGGCAGGGGCTCAAAGATCTCGAAACCCGCTCGCGCCGGCGCTATCTCGACCTCATGGTCAACGAGGAGAGCCGCCGGATTGCCACGGCACGGGCAACGATAATTTCGGAACTTCGAAGTCAGTTCGTGCAGCGCGGCTACGTCGAGTACGAGACGCCGGTTCTGCAAACGTTGGCAGGAGGCGCGCTGGCTCGCCCGTTCGAAACCCACCACAACGCCCTCGACATCCCCATGTACCTGCGGATCGCCACAGAACTACATCTCAAGAGACTGATCGTCGGAGGCCTCGAGAAGGTCTTCGAAATCGGCAGGGTGTTCCGCAACGAGGGCACAGATGCCACCCACAATCCCGAGTACACGATGCTCGAG
>CALCCX010000142.1 GCA_937900165.1 uncultured Acidimicrobiia bacterium
CCATCTCCTCTCGGGATACACCGCCCTGGACAACGTTGCCGACGGGCTCCTCTACACCGGGAGGGGCATCGACGACCGCCGGGCTGCTGCCGAACGGACACTCCAACGGGTTGGGTTGGGGCACCGTCTCGGCCATGTCGCCACGAAGCTGTCCGGTGGGGAACGCCAGAGAGTGGCCATCGCCAGGGCCCTGGTCGGCGAGCCATCAATCGTGCTCGCCGACGAGCCAACCGGGAACCTCGACTCCAAGACCAATGACGCCATCGTTGCCCTCCTCGAGGAGCTCAACGACCAGGGCACGACCATCGTGGTCATCACCCACAACCGCGAAATCGAACAGCACTTCCCCAGATCCGTTGGTCTACGCGACGGCCGGATCGAATACGACACCGCACAAGGAGTGATCTGAATGGTCACCCAGCTCGAACCAAGCAAACTGCATGCAGCCGACATCGGCCGCACCGCCTCTGTGGGACTCGTAACCAGGAAGATGCGGGCGACTCTGTCCGCCATCGGCATCATGATCGGCATTGCCTCGATGGTGGCCATCCTCGGCCTCTCCGAATCCTCCAAATCGGACCTACTCGAGCAGTTGGATCGGCTCGGCACCAACCTGGTGACGGTTCAGGCCGGCCAAGGCATCGGAGTCGGCACCGGGGAGCTCCCCGAGGAAGGTGCGTCCATGGTCGCCAGGATCGGACCCGTGAAGACCACGAGCACCGTCAGCGAGGTCGGCGTCAATGTCTATCGAAGCGACTACATCCCCACCGGGCAGACTGGTGGGATAACCGTCCAAGCGGTCGACACCAACATCCTCGACACTCTCGGCGGCACGGTCGACAAGGGCGAGTTCCTCGACGGAGCCACTGCCGCCTACCCAACCGCGGTGCTCGGATCGGTAGCCGCGGAGAGACTGGGGATCGACGACCTGGACGGCGAGCCGCAGATCCTCGTCGGCGACGAATGGTTCACCGTGGTCGGGATCCTTGATGAGTTCGTCCTCAGCCCCGACCTGGACCGGGCAGTGTTGATCGGACTCGAAGCCGCTGAGACCTACCTCGGTCACGATCCGGTGCCCACCACCATCCACATTCGCATCGGCCCCAGCGACGTCGACGATGTGATGGCGGTCCTCCCAGCCACCGTCAACCCCCAGAACCCAGAAGAAGTGGAGGTCGACCGACCCAGCGACGCCCTCGAGGCCCGTGAGGCTGTGGACGACGCCTTCACCGCCCTATTTCTCGGGCTTGGGGCTGTCGCCCTTCTCGTTGGTGGAGTGGGAATCGCCAACGTCATGGTGATATCCGTCCTCGAACGGCGATCCGAGATCGGGCTCCGTCGAGCGCTCGGCGCCACCAAAGGCCACATCCGCACCCAGTTTCTCGGAGAAGCGTTGCTTCTCTCCGGCCTCGGCGGTCTAAGCGGAGTCCTGGTTGGATGGCTGGTCACCTGGGGATACGCCACCTTCAAAGGATGGGCCACCCTCGTCCCGACGGTCGCACTCGCAGGCGGATTCGCCGCCGCCCTCCTAATCGGCGCCATCGCCGGTCTCTACCCAGCCATGCGAGCCGCCCGTCTCTCACCCACCGAAGCCCTCCGATCGGCGTGAAGAATCGTGACAGAAGGCCTCATTTCAGTCGTGGAATCAGGATTCGTAAGCCGTTGAGGCAGGAGTCGATGCCGAGACAACGCCCAAGTCTCCGCTGACCTCGCCGGTGGGCCTCACCGCTAGGCACGAAAGGTGCCCGGCCTTGGTTGTAGTTCTGGTGCGACATACCCGTCTTCCCAGGGGAACTTGCCGGCCGGGTCGTCGTAGGAAAGTTGGAGCACGGCGACGGAGGCCTCGGGTGGACGCTGGTAGAAGTGGTTCGATCCGAACACGATTTCGCCGGGGTTGGGGACTGTTTCCGGAACGATCCGCTGTGGCCAGTGATCGAAGGTGATGATCTGGCCGGCCATGAGGGTTTCTCCGTTGCGGATGCGGTCACCGAGGCAGTTGAGGACGTTTGCACCGTGGTCAGGCGGGCATCCGAATATCAGTAGCTCCGGGTGGCCCATTCCAAACAGTCCGATCGTGTATGCAAATGGAGGTCCATTGTCGCTTTGGCATTCACAGCCTGGCGCTGAACATGAGTCTCCTCCTACATACTGAATCGCCCATCCGTGGCGGCGAATCGTTGCGGCCAGGTGGGCGTCTTCCTGGTCGATCCAGGCTTGGGTGCGAGCGTCCATTTCGAGCCCCTTCCGTTCTGTTTCGTCGGCTGTCATCGAACGTAGCGGGAGGGTCCGACAAGAAATCGAGATCAGGGACGAGATCGGCGATCGAGAACTTGCCTGGCCTCATCTCCTACGACGCCGGTGCGGATGTTGGGTTGTGGGATGACCGTCGTCACCCCGGTGAGGCTCGACGTCTTGAACCGATGCTCAGCTCAGTCGTCGGTGGCTGTGCCGAGTCGTTGCCACACGTCGACGTCGCAGAAGTCTTGGATCATGCCGTACGGGTAGGGCGGCAGGTTGATCGCGGAGACTCTGGTGAGGCGGTCGAGTTGGTCGTCGTCGAGGTCGAGATCTGCTGCGGCGAGGTTGTCCTCGAGTTGGTCGATGGTGCGAGCTCCGAGTAGCACGGACGCGACGCCCGGTCGTGTGAGCAGCCAGGCGAGTGCGACGTGGGTGGCGGGTCGCTCGTGTTCGTCTGCGATGGCGGTGACTTCGTCGATGATCTGCCAGGTTCGTTCGGTGTTGCGTACGTCGTACGCTTCGACGCCGCGGTTCGGGTTGTCGCCGAGGCGGGTGTTGCCGGTCGGTCGCTGATCGCGGTCGTATTTCCCGGTGAGCCAGCCGCCACCCAGCGGCGACCAGGGGGTGATCGCGAGTCCGGCGTCGAGGCAACATGGCATGACTTCGAGTTCGATCCCGCGATCGAGGAGGTTGTACTGGGGTTGCATTGCGATGGGTGATACGAAGCCGCCGAGGGAGGCGGTGGTGACGATCTGTTGCAGTTGCCAGCCGGTGACGTTCGACCATGCGATGTCGTGGATCTTTCCGGTTCGGACGAGCGAGGTGAGCGTGTCGAGTGTTTCGGCGATCGGGGTGTGGGCGTCCCAGCCGTGCACGAAGTACACATCGATCGCATCGACGGCTAGGCGCGCCAGGCTGGCATCGACCGACCGACGAAGGCTTCGCCGCGACGCGCCGTGGGAACCTGCTGGTGGTCCGAAGCGTCCCTTGGTCGACACGATCAGGTCGTCGACGCCGCCGCGTTTGGCAGCCCACCGGC
>CALCCX010000143.1 GCA_937900165.1 uncultured Acidimicrobiia bacterium
CATCTGATCTCTTCGCACAGGGTCCAACGGGCAGTAAAGGGTCCCGCCGACATTGCACCCGAGCGTGATTCCCTTGAACCGAATCATGTCGATCTCGGTCTCGAATGTAGTTCCGTTGTCGTCGGTGAAGAAATTTCCGGTGCCAACGTCTGTGTAGTTGAAGGCGCGAGACAGGAACGCAGCCATCTGGCCCCTCGAAATGTTGTCGCCTGGACAAAACTCTGTTCCGGCTGCGTTACATCCCAGCGTTATTCCAGCGGCTTGCAAGGCCTCGATGTCATCTTCGAAATTCGAGCCGTCGTCGTCGGTGAACACGTTGCCGGTGTTGGTGTTGACGAGGCCGAGGGCTCGTGTGATGAACGCCGCCATCTGACCCCTTGTGACGTTGTCGCCTGGACAGTAGATGGTTCCCGTCGCATCACAGCCCAGCGTTATGCCTTCGATGGCAATCAGCTCGATATTGGCCTCATGGGTGTTGCCGTCGTCATCGCCGAAGGTCCCACCGCTGCTGATGGCGCCTGCCGATACCGAAATTACTACCAGAAGCAACAATGCCAGCGCCATACCAGACGCCCTGCGACTCAACATTCTCTCTCAACCCCCCAAAGGTTGGCTCGTTTCACTCACTCAGCCAGACGACACAATAGATCAGTATTGGTGGAAAATGGAAGCGGCTTCTGGATTTCTGTGAATCGGGCCACTGATTTCTCCGTGGCGGCGGTAACTCGGAGGGCTGTCCCGGCAGGGTCTCGACCGGACGGGGGCCAGCTCCCGACCAAGGGAAAACGCCCTTTCCGCGGGCGTGTTGCCGTGTATACCCCGCTGGCGCCCACCACTACCGTACCTTTCATGTTCGACTCGTCTTTTGACCCCGAATCCGGTTTCAACGGATTGCTCGGTCTCGATTGGCGACATGTTGGCGGGGACCGGGTCGTGGCCGGGATTCGGGTGACCGACCAACTAAAACAGCCATACGGAATCGTGCACGGTGGTTTGTATTGCTCTGTTATCGAAGCAGTCTGTTCAGTGGGAGCCGCATCGTGGGGATTCGGGCACGGCGTCGAAGGTGTCGTCGGTGTCTCGAATACGACCGATTTCCTCAGGGCGCATCGTGAGGGAGACCTGGAGGCGGTGGCCACCCCTGTATATCAGGGCCGGACCTATCAGATTTGGCAGGCAATCGTTCGCCGCGATTCGGACGACAAGCCGGTAGCCAGGGGGCAGTTGAGGGTGCAGCACATCGACGATCCCCAGAACGTTGGCCGAACTGATCGCGGTGTTGAGGGAGGCGATGAGCGGATCGCCTAGCCTTGGGGCTGTGAGTGTCACTCTGCGCTTGGCCTGGACAACCCTGATTTTCAACATCGGCGTCATTGCGATGGGCGCCGTCGTCAGGGCGACGGCCTCGGGAGCCGGGTGTGGTCGATCCTGGCCGAGTTGTCAGGGCGCGTTCGTACCTGCCGAACTCTCGGGTGCGACGCTCATCGAATTCACCCACCGAGCGACTTCTGGCATTGCGATGCTGCTCACCTATGCGTTGTTCATTGCCGCGGCCCGCGTCGACGGACGTCGCCCCTTCACCGTGATCAACGCCCTCAAAGGCTCAATGCTCGCCAAGGCGACTGGCTGGGCGGTCATCACAGTCACCGTCTCTGCCCTCATCGGCGCAGCGATCGTCTTGTTCGAGTGGGTCACAGACGACAGCTCGGTGGCCCGATTGGTTACCGTGCCTCTCCATCTGCTGAATACGTTCGCGTTGTTGGCTGCCCTGGCAGTTTCGATCTCTGCCTTACAAGCCCCGGTACGGTTGCGATTTGGCCGCACTGAGAAACGAACGGCCCGCCTCCTGCTCGGGTCGATAATCGTGGTTGCTGCGGCGGGCGCGGTAACCGCCCTGTCCGACACCCTTTTTCCTTCAGAATCTCTGAGGGCCGGCTTGGCGGCAGATTTCTCCTCGACCGCCGCGTGGATGACAAGGGTAAGAGTCGCTCATCCGATTCTGGCGGTGATGGCCGCAATATTGGTCGTCAAGATTGTCTCTTCTTCTCGCATCCCTGAGGCGGTTCGTGGGGGTCGATGGGCGAGACTCGTCGTCTGGCTGGTCGCCGCACAACTTGTTGCTGGAGTGGTCAATGTCGTGCTCCTCACTCCGGTGTGGATGCAGGTCATCCACATAATCTTGGCCGATTCGTTGTGGGTTGTCCTGGTCTGGCTCGTCATTGAACTGGCAAGCGATCAGAGCAGACCGGCCAATTCTGCTGCGGTCTCGACCGGAGCGGCGCACAACATTTCCTCGCAGACGTAGGCGAGGGTCTTCCCGCTCACCGACCGTCCGGCCAGCAGTGGGACGACCTCGCCATCCTCTCCGGCGCGGTCCACGGCCAACATGACATGGGGGCGGTAGTCTTTCCATACGGTGGCTGCGAGCGAAGCAGATTCCTCTCCCACCAACGCCACCTCCTTGATCCCCGCCAGCGTTGTAGCGTGAACCGCAGCGAGATACGCCACGGCCGAGGGCGATCGTTTGAACAACTCGGCACCTGCCAGCAGAATCTCTTGGTATCTGTCCAGGCTCGAGCTCTCCCCGGTGTAGGCGGCGTGCATCATGTACGCCTCGGCGGCCAGCGAGGCCCCGGCTGCGGTCGGGTTGTCTTGTTGGTCGGTCGGTCTGGTGATCAGACCACCAACTTCGGTAGATGTCGCGTAGACCACCCCTGCCTTGCCCGAGAAACGTCTGGTCATTGCGCCAACGTGGGAGCAGGCCTGTTCGAACCACTCGACCTCACCCGTCGCCTGGTAAAGGGTGAAGAGGCCAACCGCCATTGCCGCATGGTCTGCCAACATCCCAATGCCACCGGGTTTGCCCTTGGCCCACGAACGGAGCAGACGACCTTCGTTATCAAAAAGATGATCTCGTGCGAAAATCGCGATCCGTCTGGCCGACTCGAGGAATCGATCTTCATCCAGCACGGCCCCGGCGACGGCAAAGGCTCGCATGGCAAGTCCGTTCCACTCGGTGATGATCTTGTCGTCGAGACTCGGGCGTACCCGCTTCGTGCGAGCTTCGAAGAGGGATCTCTTGGCCGACGTGACGATCCTCTCGATCTCTGCCATCGGACGGTCGAATCGACCTGAGAGTGTTTCGAAATCCAATGCCTGATGCAGGACGTTCGACCCCTCAAAGTTTCCGTTGGAGCTGACTCCAAGGGCGGCCGCAGCGATGAGGGCATCGTCGCCGACGACGCTGGTGAGCTCATCCAGCGTGAATACGTAGAACGTCCCTTCCCTTCCTTGGGAGTCGGCATCTTCCGCCGCGAATATGCCTCCCGATTCGTGAGTCATGTCGCGTTGTAAATACTCGAGGGTCTCAACGGCGACATCCTTGAAGCTCTCGATCCCGGTCACCTGCCAAGCCGCTAGATAAATCCTCGCCAATTCCGCGTTGTTGTAGAGCATCTTTTCGAAATGCGGAATCATCCAGTGGTCGTCGACCGAATACCTCGCGAACCCTCCGCCGAGATGATCCCGGATCCCACCTTTGGCCATCTTGGAAAGAGTGACGGCAAGCATTGTTCTCGCCTCTGCTGCCCATGGTTGGCTCGAGACCCTCAGCAAGAACTCGAGAACCGGCTCCTGAGGAAACTTGGGAGCGCCTCCGAACCCACCGTTGTTCTCATCGAACTGTTGAACAAACGTCTGATAGGCGTTCACGACGATTTGGCGGTCCGGCATCCGCTCACCGGGTGAAACGCCCTCGCCGATCGCCTCGGTAATGCCGGCTGCCTGGTCGAGCACCTCTGTTCTGCGATTCGTCCATGCATCATGGACTGCTCCCATCACCCGCTGGAACGATGGCATGCCGTGTCTGTCCTCGTTCGGGAAATACGTACCGGCGAAGAACGGACGCCTGTCCGGGGTCAGAAAGAGGGTCATCGGCCAACCGCCTCGGCCGGTCATCGCCTGAACCGCTTGCATGTAGATCGAGTCGACGTCTGGGCGCTCTTCTCTGTCGACTTTTACCGCGACGAACAGTTCGTTGAGGAGTTGGGCTGTGGCCTCGTCTTCGAAGGACTCTCGCTCCATCACATGGCACCAATGGCAAGTGGAGTAGCCGATCGAAAGTAGTACAGGGCGGTCAGCAGCATCCGCAGCTTCGAAGGCCTCATCCCCCCATGGGTACCAGTCGACGGGGTTGTCCTGATGTTGAAGGAGATATGGAGAGGTCTCCTCGGCAAGGCGGTTCGGCATACCCATACGCTAGGCGCATGCTCGACAATCACATGTGCCATGAACCGTCGGCTCAATGACCAGGCAGGATGTCATGGGGAACAATCGCGAGCGAACAGACGTTTGCCATAGAGAGACCGGCTTCCTCTTGAGAAGGTTTGTGATCACCAGAATTTCTTTGTCCCAGAACAAGAAAACCGTGGTATTCAGGGTACTGCCTGTGAGAGACTCGCAGTCGGAAGTATTCGGCGGCAACCGATCTACCTCCCGGGCGTGTGAAAAAGGGGCTTCACATGAGGCATGAGCTTTGGCATAGTGTCGCCCGAGGCGGTGGTTTCGGACGGTGCCATCGTGACCAACTTCCCCCTGGACGGAGGACTCTTCTGCATGGTAGTTGCTAATACAAAACGCCGCGCCACCGTGACCACACCCGCTGATGCGCGGACGCGGCGTGAGCGTGAACGAAACCGAAGCAAGCTCACCGATGAGCGAGGACGGCTTACGACCGACCTGGTCAGTCAGTATCTGACCGCGATCGGCGAATACGAGCTACTCACCGCTGAGCAAGAGGTCGAACTCGCCCAGCAGATCGAGTCGGGCGAAGAGGCCGCCCGCCAACTCGAAGAGGGCGGCATCAAGGGCAAGCGGGCGCAGATTGAAGTGCGCCGTCGGCTTCGTAAAGGCCGCGAGGCGAAAGACGCGTTCCTGACGGCCAATCTGCGTTTGGTGGTTGCCAACGCCCGCCGGTACGCCAACACGTCCGGGATCGATTTCTTGGACCTCATCCAAGAAGGAAATCTCGGTCTGATCCGTGCGGTCGAAAAGTTCGACTGGCGTAAGGGCTTCAAATTCTCTACGTATGCCACCTGGTGGATTCGTCAGGCGATTACTCGAGCCATCGCCGACAAGTCCAGGACGGTCCGAATTCCGGTCCATCTCCATGACACCTTGGCAGCGGTGCGTGCGGCGCAGGCGAGTCTCAAAGCCGAGCTGGGACGTGATCCGAAGCCGGCCGAGATTGCCGAAGAGGCGGGTGTGACGATCGACAAGGTCGAGCTCGCTCTGAGCGTGGCCGACACGGTGTCTCTGGAACAGCCGGTTGGAGAAGATGGTGCGCAGCTCGGAGACTTCATCGAAGATGAGGACGCGGCCGACCCGGTCAGAGTGACCGAAGAGATGGACGTTGCGAACAGTTTGCGGAAATCGATCGAGCGTCTGCCAGACCGCGAAGGCAGAATTTTGGCCCTGCGGTATGGCTTCTACGACGGTGTTCCGCGTACGCTCGAAGAGATCGGCGAGGAGTTCAATCTCACGAGGGAACGTATACGCCAGCTCGAGAAGTTGGCTCTCTGTCGCCTCCGTCATCCCTCGTTCGGGATACGCGAGCAGGACCTGATCTAGGGCGGAGTATTTCGCTCTAGACAGGTTCCTTCCTCACGCGATTTCAATTCGAACCCAAGAGACCCGGCGCCACCTCTGAGGGCCGTCGGGTCTCAAGAATTTCGGCGGTTCGTGCAAAGGTGTTGCGTCGGAATGATCGAAGAGAGTCCAAATGTTCGATGGCAAACATGCAGTTGTGCTCGGAGGGGCAGGGTTCCTTGGATCCCACCTTTGTGACCGGTTGGTGGGTGGTGGCGCCGCTGTCACGTGCATCGACAACCTCATCACAGGTAACCCTGACAATGTTGCCCATCTGAGCGGCGAGCCCGGCTTTCGCTTCGTTGACTACGACGTGACCAATTTTCTCACGGTTTCCGGCAACGTCGATTTCATTTTCCATCTGGCCTCTCCTGCTTCGCCTGTCGACTATTTGCGCTGGCCGATCCAGACACTGAAAGTGGGCTCACTTGGCACCCACAAGGCCCTCGGTCTGGCAAGAACCAAAGGGGCGAGGGTGCTGATGGCCTCGACTAGCGAGGTCTATGGCGATCCTCAGGTCAATCCCCAGCCGGAGACCTATTGGGGTCACGTCAACCCGGTCGGGCCACGTGGGGTGTACGACGAGGCGAAACGGTTCGCGGAGGCGATGGCCCTTGCGTACCACAGGGAGCATGGAGTTTCGGTGGCATTGGCGAGGATCTTCAATACCTACGGCCCTCGGATGCGAGTCGATGACGGCAGGGCTGTGCCTGCGTTCTTTTCAGCGGCGTTGAGGGACATCGCTCTTCCTAAGATCGGAAGAGCGTCGTGTAGGGAAAGAGTGTAGATCTCGGTGGTCGCCGGATCATTAAAAAAAAAAGAAAACAAAATAAAAAAAGAGCAACCAGAATAAAGATCGGAAGAGCAAACGACGTAGAGACAGATGAAGTAACGTAGACCAGACAAAGAACACGTATATACCAACATAACATAACAGCTTT
>CALCCX010000144.1 GCA_937900165.1 uncultured Acidimicrobiia bacterium
ATAGCGCGTTCGATGTCGGCTCCCCGAAATGAAATCTCGGGCCCTGAACCGTGGACCTCGATGGGCTGGCTGGTACGCCGTTTCGCCCGCTTGACAACTTGGTCGACGACAGTACGCAGGTCCGAGCGAATCCGAGGTTCGCTGTCGAGAAACGAATCGGTGGCGAGACTGACCAGTTCGGTGACCAGGCCCGATAGTTCCCCCAGTTCGAGCTCTATGTCGCGGAGGAGGCGACCGCGCTCGTCGCCTGGAAGTTCGTCCGTGCGCATGAGCACTTCGATGTTGGTCCGCAGGCTGGTGAGCGGCGTACGCAGCTCGTGACTGGCGTCTTGAACCAGGCGCCTCTGTTGCTCGCGGGATTCGCCGAGCGCGGCGAGCATTGTATTGAAGCTGGAGGCGAGCCTGCCTACCTCGCCGGCCCCCGTGGCGTCTATCGGCTGCAACAACTCCCTGGTTCTTGCGACCTGCTCGGCGGCGTCTGTGAGTTGCTCGATTGGTTTGACGACCCGCTTGGCTCCCAGCCAGCCGCCTGCTCCGGCCAGGCCTGCCATGACGATGCCGATTGTGATTATTCGAGCCCGCAATGTTCGGATTATCGATTGCTCTGCTGTGATGTCACGGGCAACTTGGACGAGGCCACCATGGTGACCAAGAGCCATCGCCCTCCGGTAGGTAGTGCCATCCACCGTGATGGTGTCGAGCACCCGTCTGCCCTCGGGGGGAAGGGCGGTGGCGGGAAGGATCGGTGCGTCCTCAAAGGCGATGAGTAGCTCGCCATCCGGTCCGTTCCATTGAATGATCGCGTCAGGCGCGACTATCTGGGAAAGGAAGCGGCGGCCTGGTCCTGGCTGACGGGTCGTTGACGAAAGGATCGTCGGTGTCTCACCTCCGAGTGTCTCCACGATCTGTTCGGCCCTGAACTCCAATACGAGCTGGGTTCTGGCCCTCAGGAATTCGTCGACCTCGCCGATGAGGACCCGGTTGGTGGTCACGACGGCGGCCGTCGCGGCAACAACGGCCGCCAAGGTTGCTCCCGCGGCCAGGAGCAGCGCGAAGCGCCAGCGGATGCTCATCGATCACGCAGAACGTAGCCGACTCCGCGTACGGTATGGACCAGGCGTTGCTCTCCGTTGGCCTCGGTCTTGCGCCGGAGATATCCGATGTATACGTCCAGAGAGTTCGACGATGTGGCAAAGTCGAACCCCCAGATCCGGTCGTAGATGAGATCGCGCTCCAGGACGATCTCTTGGTTCGTCATCAGCAGTGCCAGTAGGTCATATTCGGTTTTGGTCAGGTCGATGTCTCGATCGCCTCGTTTCGCCCGCCTGCCGGCCTGATCCAGACTGAGATCGGAATAGACGAGTTCATCTCCCATCGTGTCCTCGTTTGATCTGCGAAGAAGGGCCCGCATTCTGGCGAGCAGTTCGTCGAGGGCGAAGGGCTTGACCAGGTAGTCGTCTGCGCCCGCATCGAGGCCCTCGACTCGATCAGAGATTTCGTGGCGGGCTGTGAGCATCAAGACCGGAGTTCGGTCCCCGCGAGACCGCAGCGTCCTGCACACCGTCAACCCGTCCACGTGAGGCATCATCACATCGAGAATTATGAGCTCGGGCTCAGCGCTTTCCAGGGATGAGAGTGCGGCCGCGCCATCGGCGACGGCAGTGACGACGTATCCGTCCAGCCGTAGGGCGCGATCGAGCGACTCGCGCACCGCGCGGTCGTCTTCTGCGATCAGAACGTTGGGCGCCATCCATTGGCAGGGTACCGAACCGAGGTGAGATCAACATGAGAAACAGACCAGGCCTCGCCCGACCGAACCCTCAACCGTTGACGGTGACATCGGCCGATACGCTGATCATGACTTCGCCCTCCCACCACCACTCTGCTTCGAATTCGTACGTCCCTGGCGTGAGATCATCCAATACCCACCCGCCGAGCCGCAGCACTGTCGTCCCGAAAGTGGTTGTGTCGTGGCTCACCATGCCGGTCATGACGGTGCCGTCAATGGAGAGCCTGAATTCCGCGTTGGCGAAGTTCGCAGAATCTCCGTCCAGAAAGGGGACCTGGTAAAAGAAACCTTCGAGCACGTAGTAGCCAGAATCCGAGTTGACGGTGACTGCGGTTTCGCAGGAGCGGGGTTCGCCCTCACAAGTCGCGGATTGGGGCAGGAGATCGATTCTCACAGGTAACTCCGGCACGTCCAGATTGAGGGCTCTGGCCAGGAAGGACGCCATTTGGGATCGGCTGACGCCTGCCTCCGGGCAGAACGAGCTGCCGCTCGAGTTGCAACCCAGTGTGATTCCTGCGGCCGCGATGGCGGTGATGTTGGCCCCAATTGGCGACGATTCGTCGACATCATCAAATCCGATGTTCGGGTTGGCGGCGAGGTTGAGTGCTCTGGCCAGGAAGGACGCCATCTGGGAGCGACTGACCGGGTCCCAGGGACAGAACCGATCCGCACCATCAGCGCAACCTTGCGTGATTCAGGCCGTCGCCAAGGCCGCGATGGCGTCGCCATGGACGTTGGCGGCACTCACATCTGAGAATTGAGCCGAACCAGGTGGTAGGTCGAGGGCCCTGGCGAGCAGCGACGCCATCTGGGCTCTGGTCAGTATCAGGTCAGGGCAGTAGGCAGTTCCTTGCTGGTTGCACCCGAGGGTGATGCCTTGGGCTGCGACGGCTTCGATGTTCGCCTCGTGCAGGTTGCCGTTGTCGTCTATGAAGTGCCCACCAGGAAGCGTCGGCTCCTCGGTTAGCGGGGCCGAGCTCTCAGTACCCAGCCCAATCGCCAGGGCGACCAAGACTGCTGTCAGGGCGAGCGAGCCTCTTCGCATCAGGTTGTCTGCAGATCGAGTGTTGCCAACACGTCGTTGGCGACGGAAACGAGGCTGGAGAGTTCCGTTTCGGCCGCGACCACATAGAGACACCAGGCCCGGCCGGCCGCATTGAAAAACCGTTGACTACCGGTCAGGCCTCTCATCGGACGCTGCATCTGGCTGGGGTCGAAGTCGTCAGGGCTGAGAGGAAGAGGAACGCCCTGCACTTCGAAAAGCGGTGTGCCGGAGTCCTCCGAGTTGTACTCGAACAGCACGATCAACAGATCGGTGTCTGCCATTACCTCAACCGCCCCCGATCCGAAATCTCCTCGCAGGGATGGCATGGCGAAATTGGCGGCGTGCAGGATGGCATTCGTCTTTTCGAACGCTCCGACAGTTGGCGATCCCGTTGTGCTCGCAGTTCGCTGATAGATTTCCGCGTCCCATCCTGACGGAAGGTCGACTTCGATTCCGCCTCCGCTGATCAGGGCCATAGAGCACCTCCGGCGAGGATCAAGCTTGCCGCGCCCAGCCCTCCAAGCGCGGCCCGATGCCCGCCCACGCGTCTGCGCTGGAGGGTGCGGTGAGCCGACCGCAGACGCTCGGGTGAGTCCACTCTTGCCATGGTGAAAATCATCGACGACCTGGCAAGCCCGAAGAACGAGCCAACGATGATGCCACCGACAATCGAGCCGTTGAGCACGATCAGAACGAACATCGTGTAGATGCTTGCAGACGGCACGATGGTCATCAGCCCGAATCCGAGCTGGAAACCCCACCCGGCGCCATATACCCAGCTCCGATACGTGGTCAGCCAATCCTCGTTGACCTGGCGATGCAATGTTGGCAAGCGCAGTCCGCCGACTCCCATGTCGAACATGATTCCAGCGGCTGCGACGATCCCTCCCATCACAAG
>CALCCX010000145.1 GCA_937900165.1 uncultured Acidimicrobiia bacterium
AATGATGATGAGTAAGTGAGTAACAGATGAGATCACTTGTAATTATTTTTTAAATAATAATTTATTTTTTTTATTATTTTATTTTTTAATTTTTTTTTTTTAATGATACGGCGACCACCGAGATCTACACTCTTTCCCTACACGACGCTCTTCCGATCTAGTGGTGACGGCCAATTCATCTCACACGATGAGCTGATGGAACGTCTCGACCGCAACTAGAGGAGATCTCTGGCGTTCACCAAACGGTACACCGTGACCATCCGCTGCGGGTTGTCCTCCACCGTGTAGAAGATCCACGCCAAACACACGTCAAAGAGCATGTGATACCCATTCGGCTCCTCTTCTGACGCTATGACCTTGTACCGGTCTCCAGACCTGGGGACGACCTCGAGGTCTCCATACATCTCGACGAAGTCGTCTTGCATGAACCGTGGCGCGGTCTCGATTTCTTCCGCGAATCGTTTTTTCATACTGGACGTTGTACAAGGAGCCCTCAGATGTGGAGCCTCAATTCTATCCGGGCGGTTAGCCGCGAACTAGGGCCCTTGAGTCGGACCGTGACAGGGCTCTACCCGCCCGCCCTTTGATGAACGCGACCGCACAATGCCCAGCGCTCTCAGGTCAGTCTGCCGGGGGCCCAGCTCGACCTCTCGGGTATCAGGGCAATGTCGCGTCGTTGCTCGGCCACGAGGCGTCGACCGACCCACCGCGGCCCACTATTCTGTCACCGGGGCCTGTAGCTCAATCCGGCAGAGCAGCGGACTTTTAATCCGAAGGTTGCGGGTTCGATTCCCGCCGGGCCCACGCCCCACGAGCTAGGGAACCGCATATTGGAGTATGTACCCTGGCGCTGTGACGTACAAGCAACTGCTTTTGCTCGTTCTGCCTCTCGTGACTCTGGCCTCCTGTAGTTCCACCAACACGGGCGAAGTCCCATCGGCCATCTCGCCCCAATCGAGTATGAGACAATCAACCCCCCACAAGCAGCATGAACAACAAACCCGAACAGTCAACCAAACCCAGTGCAGTCCCGTCCTGATTACAAGCGGTGGGAGCGTTCGCGGCCGATGGAGTTGTGGCAGATGGATATCGTCGGTGGGGTGATGCTCGCGGATGGGTGGACGGCCAGCATCGTGTCGGACATCGATGACCATTCGAGGTTCATCGTGTCAGCCCATGTAGTGCGGCGAGCGACTGCCCGGCCGGTGGCTGATGGCCTGGCGAAAAGCGATGCGTGCCTATGGCGTGCCCGAGGAGGTCCTGACCGACAATGGCAAAGTCTTCACGTCGCGGTTCGGTCCCGGTAGCAGTCCGGTGTTGTTTGACCGTGTGCTGGCTCAAAACGGGATCAAGCACCGGTTGACGGCGCCGTATTCGCCGACCACGACCGGGAAAGTCGAGCGGTGGCACAAGACCCTGCGTCAAGAGTTCCTCAATGGCAAAGTCTTCGCCGACATCGAGGCGACTCAGGCAGCGGTCGATGTGTGGGTGCGTGAGTACAACGAGGACCGTCCTCACCAAGGCATTGGTGGCAGCGTGCCGTGGGAACGGTTCCGCCTCTCCCAAACCGACCAGCCAGTCCTGCAGATCGTTGAGGCTGCCGAGCGGTCCGAAGTTCTCGATCGAGAGCCGAGCCGGGTGCCGGTCACCAGGCTGGTGTCGGCGAACGGGACGATCGGGTTCGGCGCTCAGCGCTACCTCGCAGCCAGATGGCTCTCGGGTGAGACCGTGGAGGTCCTCTCAGATGACGGCCTGGTCGAGATCGTCTTCCGTGGCCAGGTCATTGCTACCCACGCCCGCAAACACGACTCGGGCGAAGCCCCCACCCTCGCCCGCTCAGCTCCAGGCCGCCGAGCAAGAGCAGCCACAGTCGGCAACCCAGTCACCCGGCTCGTCGATTCGCGTGGCGCTGTGTCCTTCGCCGGGACCGCCTATCAAGCCGGGCATCCGTATCGGGGCCAGACCGTCCAGGTAGCGATCGTCGGCGGCAACGTGCAGCTCGCCATCGACGGCAACGTGGTCAAGACCCACCCCATCCGCCACGACCCCATCAAAGAACACGGCGCATTCGCCAACCTCGGCGGCAATCAGCCCCAGCAACCAAAACCAACTATAAGAAACCCTCCACGATTAGAGGGGAAGCTCACTTTGGTGGCGAAGTGCCGGCGCGACAACAGCTCCCACTCCAGGGTCGAGTTGAAACTCTCCGCGGCGGCGTTGTCCAGAGCTGATCCGACCCGGCCCATCGACTGGACCACTCCCAACGCCTTACACGTTTTGGCAAAGCTGTCTGCGGTGTATTCGCTTCCCTTGTCGGAGTGGAAGATCACGCCCCGAACGTCGCCGCCGCGAACAGTAGCCGCCATACACAACGCAGCTTTGGCCAACGCCGCCTCATGGTGTTCACCGATCGCGAAGCCCGCAAGGCGCCGCGAGGCCAGATCCTCCACGGTCGCCAAATACAGTTTGCCTTCGTCGCATGGGATCTCGGTCAGGTCCCCACACCACTTCTTGTTGATCGCGTCGGCGCCAAAGACACGTTTGACCAGATCCCGGATCGGTGCCGTCGCCTTGTCCGGGCGGGTCAAGCCCCGCCGTTTACGTTTCGGGGTCCGGCCCACCAGGCCCTGGCGGGCCATCGAGGCGGCAACAGTGTTGACCGAAACCGCCCAGCCGTCGGCGACCAGATCCTCGAACACTCTCGGCGACCCATACGTGCCCGGCGTCCCCCCAGAATCATCGAATGACTCCTTCACCGCTACGTCGAGTCTTGTCCGACGGACCTGACGAGGAGTCAACGGACGGTCCCGCCACTTATAGAACGTCGACTGTGGAACCTGCAGAACTCGGCACGCTGCTACGTGCGCAACACCATGCTCGGTCCTTTGGGCGGCGATGAACGATGCCACGATCATCGCGTTGCCTCCTTGACCCAAAGGACCACGGATCGCTTGAGCAGATCACGCTCCATCACCAACTCAGCGTTCTCACGCTCAAGATGAACCAAACGAGCCCGTGATCTTCCCCCGCTTCTCCGGTCACTTATCGTGTGGGGCCTTGAGGGTCCTGGAGAGGAGAAGCGTGTATGCCTGCACCGATGCCGGAGGAGTTCAGGAGACGGGCGGTTGCGTTGGCCCGGGAGGGCCACAAACCGGTTGCGAGGGTGGCGGAGGAGCTGGGGATTTCTGATTCGGGTTTGCGGCGTTGGATGGCCCAGGCCGATGTTGATGAGGGCACCAAGCCGGGTCTGACAACTGGCGAGTTGGAGGAGCTGCGCCGGTTGCGTAAGGAGAACCGGGTGCTCAAAATGGAGCGTGATCTTCTCTCTCGAGCCGCTGCCTTCTTCGCCCAGGAAAATGTCCTCCCGAAGTGATCTTTCGGTTCATGGACGCGAACAAGGCCGATTTTGCGATCAGGTTCATGGCGTCCCGTCTTGGGGTGTCAACGTCAGGGTTCTACGAGTGGCGACAACGCCAGAGCGATCCGTGTCTGAGGGAACGCCAGGACGCGGAGCTGACCGACACGATCAGAGAAATCTGGGTCCAGTCCCGCCGCACCTATGGCAGTCCTCGGGTGTGGGCAGAGTTGCGGCTCGGCCAGAACATTCGGGTGGGTCGCAAACGGGTCGAACGGTTGATGCGCCAAGCCGGTTGGGAGGGCGCTTACCGCCGCAAACGGGGTTGCACCCGTCGTGACCCGGCTGCCATATCGTCTGAAGATCTAGTCAATCGGCGTTTCACCGCCGACCGCCCGGATCGCCTCTGGGTCGCCGATATCACCGAACACCCCACACGGGAAGGCAAAATCTATTTGGCGGCCGTGGTCGATGCCTGGTCTCGGCGCGTCGTCGGATGGTCGATCGCTGACCACCTCCGAGCCGAACTTGTATGCGACGCCCTCGACATGGCCACCTGGCGGAGACGACCATCGGGAACGATCCATCACTCCGATCATGGCAGCCAATACACGTCTTGGGCGTTCGGTCAGCGGCTCCGCACCGCCGGCCTGTTGGGGTCGATGGGCACTGTTGGTGACGCCCTAGACAACGCGATGGCCGAGTCGTTTTTCGCTACGTTGCAGATCGAGCTCCTCGACCGCCACAAATGGGAAACACGTGCCGAGCTGGCCCAAGCGATCTTCGAATGGATCGAAGCGTTCTACAACCCCGAAAGGAGACACTCCAGTATCGACTACCAATCACCAATCGACTACGAACAAGCCCACACGCCCATCGAGGCCGTGGCATGATCACCCAACCAAAACAGTCCGGGAAACCGGGGGAAGATCAGTGGTGGTAATCAACAATGCGGGAACCGAGGAGACGTGGGAACATCTGGCGAATGATCCGGGTGGGTGGCAACGGGCGGCTGCGTTGGCTACCGACCATGGGGTAGAGGTAGTCGGGATCGAAGCAG
>CALCCX010000146.1 GCA_937900165.1 uncultured Acidimicrobiia bacterium
CGTTGTAGATGGCCGCCATGCCCTTTTTGATCGCGTCCTGGTGGCTCCCCGAAAACGACGTATATACGAGGTCGCCCGCCCACGGATGACGCGCCGGAATCGGGAGCCGGTTGGCGAACTCGACCACCCTGCGCATCTCGTCGATGTCGCTGATGTCCAACTTCGGGTCGATGCCCTGGGTGAACAGGTTGAGGGCGATGTTGACGACGTCGAGGTTGCCGGTCCGCTCTCCGTTGCCGAACAGGGTGCCCTCCACCCGGTCGGCGCCGGCCATCATCCCGAACTCGGCGGCCGCCACGCCCGTACCCCGATCGTTGTGAGGATGCAGCGACAGGATGACCGAATCCCGATCGCGAATCGTGCGGTGGAACCGTTCGATCAGGTCGCCGTAGAGGTTGGCCGTCGACATCTCGACCGTCGCAGGCAGGTTGAGGATGATCGGTCTATCAGGCGTTGGCCCGAATACGTCCATCACGGCCTCACATATTTGCACCGCAAAATCGGGTTCCGTACCGGTGAAACTCTCGGGCGAGTACTCCCACCTGATACCGGGGTTCTTGGCGATGTCCGAACATGCCATGCACACCTGCGCCCCGGCCACTGCGATGTCGATGATGCCTTGGCGATCGGTATCGAACACAACTCTCCGCTGGGTGGTCGAAGTCGAGTTGTAGAGGTGCACGATGGCATTGGTTGCGCCCTCGATCGACGCGAACGTCCGCTCGATCTGCTCTCCCCGAGCTTGGGTGAGCACCTGGATCGTCACGTCGTCCGGGATGAGATCATCTTCGATGATGTGTCGAACGAACTCGAAATCCGGCTCGGAGGCGGCAGGAAACCCGACCTCGATCTCCTTGAACCCGATTTCGACCAGCAGATCCCACATGCGCCGTTTGCGGGTGATATCCATCGGGTCGACCAGCGCCTGGTTGCCGTCACGAAGGTCCACCGAACACCAGATCGGCGCCTTTTCGAGGCGACGGTCCGGCCAAGTTCGATCCGGCAACTCGACCGCCGGGTATGGGCGGTACTTCTCGAACGGCATACTGTTCATGGCTCTGTCCTTTTGGGTTGTCTGGTTATTGGTGCTTCTGGATACAAGAAACCCCCCGGGCTCTGCGCACGGAGGGTTCGGCGAACACCGGGATGTGGTGTTCGCCTACAAGAGAAGAAGGGGGCTGGTGGGATATGTCATCGGTGACAGCGTGGCCCATTTCCAACGAAATGTCAACCGATCAGGTTGTGTGCTCAGGTGGAGCCGAGCACATCCACAACGGCGCGGCCGACCACGACTCCGTTGACCTGTAGCTCGATCTTGTGCTGCCCAGGGTGGATTGTCCGGATCGAGACGTGCTTGAAGGCGTGGCGCTTCGTGATGGAAGTCGGCTCGGAGCCGAGCATGCAGGTCTTGAGTTTGAACACCTTGCCGTCCTTGGTTCCGTGCACGCCCTGGTAGTGAACGATGTAGTCGACGGCGGCCTTGGTCGAGCGTTCGGCGGTCAGCTCGGCAGAGATCGTCACCGATCCGCCGATGTCGATCGTGGCCGGCTCGACAGACAACTCCGTCGCTGTGACGCGAGCGTCGAGGTCGAAACCGAGCACACCAAGCGCACCACGGTGGCCCTTCTTGACCAGGCTGCGAAGCCCATGGCGGGCCACCCAATCGCCGTGGGTCGAGTCGGCCAACCATCGGCGAGCGATCTCTACTGACAGCTCAGGGTGATCCTTGCTGATGTCGTTCAGGTGATTCGCCACCGACCGACGAACGTATTCGGAGTCGTCGTCGAACAACCCATCGAGCAACTCGATGGCAGGCGACGGATCCTCCATCAGCCCGCGCAGGCGACTTGCCCACGGCAATCGGGGACGGGTGCCCTCCGAAACGAGCCGCCTGACATGGTCGTGCGGATCGTCAATCCACTTGTGCAGATACTCGAACGTGATCTCCGGCTCCGCCTCGATGAAGAAGCGGATCGGAAACTCGCTCGAGAAGCGAGGCGACAGGCCGGCTAACAACGGAAGAGCCACATGAGGATGGTCGATCCCCCTGTCGGCCACGTACTTGCCACACGGCAACGTCATCCAACCATCGAAAGACTCTGACTCGAGAGCCCGCTCGAGCACTGCGGCCCCTTCCGGAAAATTGTCTGGGAGACAAACAGCCATCACCTCTGCGAGGTGGTTGACCCGTTCGAGCAGCTCCATGCCCTCGAGCCCTTCAGCCGCCAGGTCCGTCCAACGATCCTTTGGGAACTCGTCCCAGGCGAGGCTCAGTTCCGATGCCAGCTCCCGAATTGTCTCAATCGAGAACTCGTCTTTGAATGCCGCCAACCCATCAACCTCCCACGAGACTTGGAAACTCTGTCTGGATCCGGTCCCAGATCCGCCCAGGAGCCTCGAACTGGTCGGCACGATACAACGAACCGATCGCCACGACTGCATCAATCTCGACGGCGATCTTTTCGATAGCGTCTGGAGGAGCAGTACGTGGATGAGTCGCCAGCGGCAGGTCGCCAACGCTGATGATTCCGCCTTCGATTGAGGCTTCGATCTGGCGACCGCAACTACAGGTGTTGGCCTGGTCGATGAGGCCACACCGTCCATCGATCACCTGCCGCAGAATCCGACGAGCCCTTGACACCCGTTGGCGGAAGGCGGACTCGCTGATGTCGAGAGCCGCTGCCCCCTCCGCCCCTGCGATCCCGAGCACATCGCCCAGCAAGTACGCGGCCCGGAGCGATCGGGAAAGGCACAAGAGCATGCCGTAGCTGCAACTGACCCGAACTTCATCACACAAGAGTCGGTACTCGGCCTCGTCTGCCGTGTAGTCACGAGCGCCAAGGCCGGCGTCGATTATCCGTCCGAATTGTTCTGACCCCTGCACCGACGTCTCAACCACCCGTTGCCGGGTCCGGATCAGCATTCGGACCGCCACCGCATAAACCCAGGTCATGAATTTCGAGCGTCCTTCGAACGTAGCTAGTCTGGTCATCAGGCGGATCATGATTTCCTGGGTGGCATCCTCCGCATCTGCCGGTGTTCCCAGGAATCGCAGAGCGAGACCGTAGATCGGATGCTGAACCCTGCGGAGCAGTTCGGCAAGAGCCGCCTGGTCTCCGTCGGCCGCGGCCGAGGCCAGGTCCTCGAGGGACGCTTCCGTCAAGAGACAACCGAGTGCCGCACCGCACCCACGTCCGGCTCAGGTCCGTCCAAGACAAGACCGTGCATCTCGGCGACGGCCTCGAACTGATCCGCCTGAGCCATGAGCAGGTCAAACCCGTCTTGCCGATCCCAAGTCAGAATGTCGAGCCATACTCCGTTCGAGAGCTCCACGAGATCGGCCCTGATGAGGGAGGGGCACAGCCGCTGTGCTTCGTCGATCGCCTCGTCGCGGATCTCGAGCAATCGTTCAACATTCGCCTCGGGCACTTCGAATTTGTACACATGCATCAGTGAATTCACGCTGAATGGCCTCTCGTTGTCCGGCGACCCTATGCCGCCTCTCACACTATTGGACGCGGACAGACGACCATTGTGACATCGACTCCCCGAACCGACTCGGACGGACACGGGTTCGCTGCAGTCGTTCGGAACGACTTGCCAGAGGCTCACCTGCAGGATCTCCCCGCGGATTAGCCAGCCCAGCACCTACCCTCTCGACCACCGTCAATCAGGAGTTCTATGCAACCGGTCGAGATCGCCCGCTGGGAGAACGTGCCAGACCGCCAGCCGGTCGGGGCCTTCGTCGGCAACGTGGACCTGGTGATCGTACGCTGCGACGATGAGCATTCGGTGTTGTATGGCCGCTGTCTTCATCGAGGCGCTCTGCTCGAGGATGGCCAAGTTTCCGGCAAGAATCTGATCTGCGGCTTGCACGGATGGGACTACCTGTTCACGACCGGCGTCTCGTCCTACAACAACGCAGAAAGGCTGAATCGTTTCTCGTCGTGGATCGAAGACGGGTCTGTAATGGTCGACGCTGATGAAATCGTCGAGTGGGAGAAAGAGAACCCGCAGCCATACGACCGCTCCGCCTATCAGGGCGCGTACCAGGATCCACACGGCACCCCGGAGGAACCGCACGTCGGGTTCATCAGGCGTTTGGCCAACGAGGGCCTTAGCGTGCTCGGCCACCATGGACCGGTGGCATCGATGGGAGTGACCCGCGATCAGCTCCCTAAGTGGGACGACATCCAGTTCGTCACCGCCCAACTCGCCTCAAGGCCGTTGCTGGACGAGACGCCGGTGACCACCGACGTCGTAATCGGTTCTCGCGCCGCCAAGCCGCTTCATCTCGATATCCCGCTGTTCGTGTCGGACATGAGCTTTGGGGCGCTGTCGCTCGAAGCAAAGGTGGCACTGGCCAAGGGGGCGGAACTGGCTGGGACCGGCATCTGCTCAGGGGAGGGAGGCATGCTCCCGGAGGAGCAAGCCGCCAACTCCCGCTACTTCTACGAGCTGGCATCCGCCCAGTTCGGGTTCAGTTGGGACAAGCTCGATCTGGTGCAGGCGTTCCATTTCAAGTTCGGCCAGGGGGCCAAGACCGGCACCGGCGGCCACCTTCCCGGTGCCAAGGTCACCGAACAAATCGCCTCGGTCCGCGGACTCGAGCCCGGTCAGGATGCGATCTCGCCTGCCACATTTCCCGATCTCGTGTCCATAGAGGACTTCCGCGATTTCGCAGACGAGGTCCGCGAGCGGACCGGCGGCATCCCGATCGGCGCCAAGCTCTCGGCCCAGCACATCGAGGCCGACCTGGACGCGGCCTTGGCTTTCGGAGCCGACTACGTGATCCTCGACGGTCGCGGCGGCGGGACCGGAGCAGCCCCCACCGTATTCCGTGACCACATCTCGGTACCGACGATCCCGGCGCTGGCAAGAGCCCGCCGCCATCTCGATGCGGCGGGCCGCCAGGACGTGACCCTGGTGATAACCGGCGGATTGCGGACCCACACCGATTTCGCCAAAGCCTTGGCCCTGGGTGCTGACGTCATCGCCGTCTCCAACGCGGCTATGCAGGCGATCGGTTGCATTGGGATGAGAGCGTGTTCGACCAACAACTGCCCGGTTGGCATCGCCACCCAGCAGGAACATTTGAGGGCCCGCCTGCCGGTGGACGAGGCCGCCGAGCGCCTCGCCAGGTTCTTCGCCGCCACCATCGAACTGCTCCAGGTGCTGGCGAGAGCGATGGGCCACGCAAGTCTGTCCAGATCGGAAGAGCGTCGTGTAGGGAAAGAGTGTAGATCTCGGTGGTCGCCGTATCATTAAAAAAAAAACAAAAAGAAAAAAAAAGAAAAGAAAAAAGAAAAGAAAAAAAACAGAAAAAAAAACATACAAGGTACACACAATAGACAG
>CALCCX010000147.1 GCA_937900165.1 uncultured Acidimicrobiia bacterium
TTTCAAGCAGAAGACGGCATACGAGATATATCAGTGTGACTGGAGTTCAGACGTGTGCTCTTCCGATCTCGACCTGGCGCACAAAGCCGGTTATCGACCTGTCGACCAGTCTGGCCGCCAGCATGAACACGACGATGATCGCCAACGCTTCGACGTAGGGAAACCGTTCGAAGAAACCAACAATCGAGTCCCACGCGCTACTCATGCCACTGCCTCACCCCACATACAATCCGAAACGGTAGCCGGGAGTAGTCAGTCGGCTGGGTTAATGCCGGTTCTTCCAGAGGTGGCTCAATCGGACCCCAAAGCCGTCGCTGGCGCCGTCGTGGGCCGGCTCGGACCTGCCTTCCTTTTCCAGCCAATGCACCGCATCCTCACATGTGGCGGCTGGATGCTTGCCCAGGTAGTGGGCCAACTCGGCGGCCACTTGTGGTGCGGCAAAGGATGTGCCGAGCCAAAGCGCGTTGGGGTTCGGACCATCCCAGCGGTCCGAATACTCGTCGTATGGATCACCAGGATCATCAGTGCCGGGCGTCTCCTTGCCGACCACATAAGGCACGACGATACCCTCGGCTTGAGCCGAGAACTTGACGTGTTTGCCTCTGCTCGACCATTCGGCGAGCCCGCCCTCTTCGGTCAAACCGGCGACGGCAATCACGCCAGGCAAAGCGGCCGGCCACGATGGCTGTTCGTCGCCCCAGTTGCCGGCGGCCGCAACAACGCAGAGCTGCGACCCTTCTTCGGTAAGGCCCAGTTTCTCGATCTCAGCCTCGAGCCAAACAGGCGGTTTGTCGTTATAGCTCTGGCTTCCGAAAGACAGATTGATCACCCCACACCCATCCAGCTCAATCGCGGCCTCGCGGATCTTCTCCGCGATCGTCACTTCGTCTCCGATTCCGTCAGGGCCCAGCGCCCTCAGTATCTTGATCACCAGGTCTGGATGGACGGATTCGGCCACCCCGGCAACCGAAGTGCCGTGCCCTGCCCCCAGGTCCAGGCAACCGTCTGGCAGGAGATTGCCATCCCGGTCCACCTCGTCGAGCAGATCCTCATCACCGTCAGCGGAGGCCAGCCGCCCATCGTTGCGGTCGCGGTTGCTGAGCGAGGCCAACCCGGTATCCACCGCTATCAACGGTGCCCCCGTCGTATTCGACTCCTTGACTCCGCCCAGTGTCTCGCAGGCGACCTCAGGTCCGGCTTTGTCCTTGACGACCCAGTTGAGTGGCAGGATATGGTTTGGACTCGCCCGCCACTGAAGTTCCTCCAAGACCCGCAACGCCTTCTTGAGGTTTGTGGTGCCGCGATCGCGAGCCACAAAACGCATGATGGTCGCGCTCTGAGCGCGGCGTTCTTTGTCTGATTCCTCGCTCTTCTTACCGTCCGGCTGATCTTCACTCGACCATCCGAGCTCTTCGAGAGTCCGGCTCATCTGCTCAATATCCGACTTTGTACGGCCATCGACACGCACGAACATCTCGCCGGCCACCACTGGGAGTACCTCGCCATCGCCTCGCCAGTCGATGAGGTCGATAGGTGGAAGCATGGTTTCCGTCTCGCATCCCTTGTGCCCGCACTTGCAATGGTGATCTACCGGGCGCCTCCGAACGAACCACTCCATCAAACGCCGGCGGCTGTCCCGAGCTGCTCGGCTGTTCTCCTGGAGTTCTCGTAGTTGGGCACGTTGACGGTTTATGGTCTCCGTTCTACTGCGCATGCTGATCCTCCCAGACTGCAATCGCCTCTAAGCTACCCAGCGTTGTCGTGGCCGAGGTCGCATCTTGAAAGTCGAGACCGATCAAGAGCTGGTGATACGCGCATCTGATGCTGCCCGGGAGGCGCTGAGGAATCCTGCCAGTGGGCGCAGGATCGCCGAAGAAGTCGCTGCCAAAGCCCGCAACATCGGCCATCCTGAAGCTCTGGTGGTGGCACTTCGCGCTGCCGGATGGGCCGCGCGAGAACTCTACGATCACGACGCGGCGGGTGAGATGATCGCCGAGGCAGTGGACGTCGCCAGGAAGAATGGACTTGATGCGAGGTTGAGCGAGGTCCTGGTCACCCGTTCCGCTATCCGCTTGGAGGAGGGTCGCACCAACCTCGCGAGACGCGATATCGTCGAAGCTCGAGTCCACGCATCGGAGGACGCTCTGCCCGATGTCGTTTTTGCCGAGGCGTTGCTTGAGCAGCGCGCGGGGAAATTGCCTGCGGCCGCAGCGGCCTACGAACTCGTTGTCGAGTCGGCTGGCAGAGACCGAGCGGACATAGCGGCCAAGGCATACAACAACTGGGGACAGGTGAGCAGGCACCGTGGAGATCTCGACGCTGCAGAGCTACAGCTGGAGAGCGCCGTTGAGTTGGCATCTTCTTTGAGCCCGATGCTCGTGGCCATCGCCACCCACAATCTGGCCGGCATAGCTGGGGAGGCGGGGCGACCCGCGGAAGCTTTGCGCCGCTACGACCACGCCCTCGAATTGCTCAGAGCTGCAGAGCTGCCACTCGGTGAACACTATCTCGACAAGACCCACACGTTTCTATCGCTGCGTCTACTCGGAGAAGCCGCTGGAGCAGTTGGCCGAGCCGTTGCGGAACTCGATGTACCGGGCGGATCCCTCCTACTCGGGGAGGCATTGATCCTGCAAGCCCGGATCGCCTATGAGCAGAAGGACTTCCTGGCTTGCGTTGTGGCAGCGGACCAGGCAGCTGAACTGATGGGCCGTCAGGACCGGCGGCGCTGGAAGGCCTTTGGCAGTCTCTTGTCGCTGCGAGCCCGTGCCTCTGGCGGAGATCTCGGAGACCAGTTCCTTCCGAAGCTGAAATCCGTCGAGAAAGACCTCGCCGAACATGGTGACTACCTCGGCCTGATCGATGCTTTGATGCTGAATGGCCGAGTTTTAAAAAACCTCGGGCGGCCCAAAGAGGCTGCGGCCGCCTTTTCGAGAGTCGCGAAGTTGGCGGCGAACGGACCGGTTCTGCTTCGTATTCAGGGTCGGGTCGCTGAGGCACTCGAGGCAGAACTCGAAGGAGACACGCGCCGGCTGGGCCGGGTGGCTCGGGCAGGGCTAGATGATCTCGAACGCTACCGGCAGTCACTTGCGTCTTCGGAACTAAGGGCGAGAGCTGCGGAGTATGGCGTCGAGCTTGCTCAGATCGGCCTTCGTTCGGCGCTGGCCGGGAGACGCCCCATGCGGGTTTGGTCGTGGCTCGAGCGGACCAGGGCATCTGTGATTGGCGGAGCGATCGTGGGTAAGGCACCCCCAGAGCTGAACCCACTACTTGCAGAGCTGCGCGAAACCCAGCGGCTCCTATCGGCACCCTCAGCTGATGATTCCGACCGCTTGCGTCTCCAGAGCCGGCTAGCCCGCTTGGAGGGCAAGATCAGAGCTACAAGCTGGAAACGCCACGGCGAGGGCGAGTTGGGTGTTCTCTCACCACCTACTCAAACCCGCCTGGCAACCCTACGAGCCGCTCTGGCCGATCGGGTGCTGTTGGAGTACGGGGTTGTCGATGGCCTGCTCATCGCGGTCGTGGTCAGCGCGGACGCAATCCGCTTCGTGCCGATGGGTTCGATTGATGTGGTTGACGAGGCCCGAGGAAATCTCGGCTTTGCTCTTCAGCGTCTCAGCAGTCCCCGCTCGATCAAGAGCGGCGATGCGGCACGGTTGAGCGCCGACGATGCCCTCAACACTTTGGACAGCGTCTTGGTGCGACCGCTGGAGCCGCTCATAGGGGACCACCGACGTGTTGTAGTGGTCCCCCCAAGTGACCTCATTGGGCTCCCGTGGGGGACCATGGCGGGTTTGGCGAACCGG
The DNA here is from genome assembly GCA_937900165.1 of uncultured Acidimicrobiia bacterium. Lineage (GTDB taxonomy): Bacteria > Actinomycetota > Acidimicrobiia > Spongiisociales > Spongiisociaceae > SZUA-232. The sequence continues at coordinate 3,807 of CALCCX010000147.1, forward strand.
GCGGTCCGCATCGTTCCCTCTGCAATGATGTGGTCGGCGACTGCAGCTACCACTCCGAGTTCTGATCGGGTAGTTGCAATCGAAGGTCCCGACCTCGAGGCGGCAGCCGACGAGGTGCAACTCGTATCCGAATTGCACGGAAACGCCAAAACCCTCCGCGGAGAGGAATCCACCGTATTGGCGGTCCTCGAGGCGGTCGATGGAGCAGCCCTGGTACACCTTGCTTGCCACGGCACTCTGAGAACCGACAGTCCAACCTTTTCCGGGTTCCGAATGAGCGACGGGCCCCTGACGGTTCACGACCTCGAAGGCCTGACATCGCCTGCGCACCACTGGGTGCTGGCCGCCTGTGACCTCGGCAACCCCGGTTCGTTGTCCGGCGCCGACCTGGAAGGAGTGCTCGCTTCGTTGCTGGGAGGAGGCGCCGGCGCGATCATCGCGGCAATAACGGCAGTGCCAGATGAGGCATCTGCCGCGCTGATGGGACCGCTTCATCAGGCCATGGCCAGGGGTAAGAGTCTCGCCGAGGCACTCAGCTTCGCCAAACAGGACCTGGACCAGGACGACCCGATGAGCTTCGTCACCCACGTCGCGTTCAACTGCTACGGCGGGGGATAGACGGCACTCCTTGACCGCCGATTGAACAACGCGAGAACGCGACCCAGCCTTCCGTCGCTTCGATATGCTGGACGGCAATCGACCTCTCGAAGGCTGGGACAACCGTGGAAATTGAACCCAACGATCCGGACCTGAATGGCTGGTCCGAAGGAGGCTATCCACTCGAACGGTCTGATTCATGAGCCGACGACTGATCAGCCAGGGCAGCACATTCGAGACTCGGATCGGGTACTCGCGGGCGGTCGTAGACGGGCGATGGGTCTTTGTCAGCGGAACCACCGGTTTCGACTACTCGACCATGGCGATCTCTGAGAATATCTCCGACCAGGTCAAACAGACCCTGGCCAATATCGACTGCGCGTTGAGCGAAGCCGGGTCTGGCGTCGCCGATGTCGTAAGAGTGAGGTACTACCTCCCCGACCCGGCCGACTTCGAGGTCTGTTGGCCGACGTTGCGTGAATACTTTGGCGATGCCGCGCCGGCGGCCACCATGCTCGTCACAGGTCTTGCGGACCCTCGGATGAAGATCGAGATCGAGGTCACCGCTCTCAAATCTGAGAAATAGCCCGCGCCTGGACCTAGTGGGCGGACCTTCTTCGAATTCTTGTTGACTCTCCCGTTACCGGAGGCTTCATGTGCATCGCGGTGCCTACGAGGATCTCGATCGAACGTACGGTGCCCTTGGCGGCTACGTTGCTGAACACGGAATCGGAACCAACGACCCCGTCAGGGAGCTGAATCTGATTGGCCCTGACCAAGCGGAGCTGGCGATCGGCGCAAGCGCGTTCATCCACCTGGCGGTTGTCCCGACAGTCCAGGCATAACGAGCGCATCACAACCTCTGGCCATACGATACGCAATGTAAGAAAACGCGCGTGGACGAGCACGCGATCTGGAGTTAGCTTTGCAATATGACATTACTCACGAGGTTCGAAAACACAGGAGAATCGGCCCCGCCGATTCTCCGCGACTTGAACCGGGCTGCCGTTCCCAACGTAGGGCCACCGGCGTGAGCGAAACGACAGAAGCCTTCGTGCACCCGATCAGCGAAACCATCAGGGTCCATGCCATGACCTTTCCCGAGACGATCGAAGGGTCATCTTGCGTGAATCGAGCGTTTAATGCGGGAGGCAAGAATTTCGTGTTCCTTGGGGAGAAGGACGGTGAAATCAACCTCCGCCTCAAGCTTGGAGCCTCGGTCCCGGAGAGCGAGAATTTGGCCAAGGGCGACTCGGATCGCTGGCAGGTCGGCAAGGCCGGTTGGACACTGCTGCGTTTTCCCCCTGACAATCCCCCTCCTATCCAAGACCTGCAACGTTGGGTCGAGGAGAGCTTCCATCTTCTCGCCCCCAAGAAGGTCATCGCCCTGTTGGACAGCTAGAGTTTTTCAACTACCTGCCTTCACCCTGAGCTTCAAGCGCGCGTCAACATCAGACATCCTGCAATCAGAATTCGAAACCGAGGATTTCGACCGCGAGCTCTAGGGGAACGCCGTCGATTGTCACCGTCCTTCGATCTCCCGAGAGTTCGAGGAGGGCGGTGTGCGAACCGCTGCTGTCGAAAGACAGGATGTAGATGCCCTCGTAGGCCTCGATGCGCTCCACCGTGCCATCGGCTGGATCAAGCCAGGAAATCTCGGTGACGGAGTGTGCAGTGTCGATCGGTCGCCATTCGCCAATCACGAGGCTCATTGACAATCCGTCAAATCCGCCGATCCAGATCTGACGATCGGAACCATCAAACACGGTAAGGACCTGTACGGCGCCTGTAGCAACGTCCATTTCCAATGCAGAAGACGAGCCTTCGGCGCGGGTCATGACATACAACCCGGCTCCGGCGAGGTCCCAAACGAGACCGCCCAGCCCGCCATCGGTGTTGGAGGGGCTGGCGATCTTGAACCGTTTCTCGGACCCGCTGGAAAGCGTCCGCAAGACAATGGTGTCAAGGGGTGTGACAACAAAGCCTTGCTCTGGTTCAATCGGATCCGGTAGGCATTGGGACGCTTCCAAGTAGGCCAGAGTGAGGCCATCGGGCGACAGTACCGGGTTGAGTCCGGGACCAATGACGCTGACCAGCCCGGTGAGGAGGTCGATCTGACTCGCCCGACCACGCGAACCCTCACAACTGAACCAACCGTCCTCGAATCCCGTGCCGTAGTAGCCGATCGTCCCCTCAATCTGGGGTACTGAGGAGAATCGGCCATCAGCGTCAAAGGCGGGGTCCACGACTCGAAGCACTTCACCCGTCTCGAGGGAAATGACAACGAGAGCCCCGTTCGCCCGATCGATGGCGATTCCAGTGCCAAACTCGAATCCGATGTCGGCTGATGGGATTTTCACACCGAGATATCGCGCGTAGCACCGCGGAGAAAGGTCGCTCAAAGTCGAGCACACATCATCGGCGGCGGACTTAGTCGGCGACTCGCCCACGAAAACGAAAAAGAACCCCGGAGTCAAGGATGGGTACAGGTCCGCTTCGAGGACACCGACGCCGGGAAGGTCGAGGGAAGAAGCGAAGGCTTCGACATCACCAAGTTCATAATCATCGTATGACAAGGAAGCGATCACCGACGTCCAGGTACCGAAAGGCGGCTCGGCAGCCAACGCGGGTGCTTGCGTGGTGGCAACGGGCTGGACCGGCTCCGCGGGTGCCGCGAGGCTCGAATCGGTAGTGCTCCGACTGCTCGAGATCGAGGTAGGTGGCGCGCTCGTCGCGGGCGCAATCTGTGCAACCGACGTGACAACGCCAGCTGGAGGGACTGGCTCAATTGGACTACCAGGCAGACTCGAAAGACCAATCGCAATTGTGACAATGGTGGCTGCCGCAGCCAGAGACCCGAGGACGGAGGCAACTCTACGCCGCCGCCGAGCTGAAATCGCGGCTGACTCGATGCGATCCCAGACACCCAGGTCGCTGACGTCTGGCGTTTGATCCTTGAAGTATTTCGCGATTTGAGCATCGGGGTTCACTCTGAGACCTCCAGTTTCGCTCGCAGCGTGTTACGGGCCCGATTCAGATGCTGACTGACGGACCCCTCGGACACACTCATCGCCTTCGCCACTTCGGTTACCGACAGGCCGTCGCGGTAGAACAGAACGGCGGCGATTTTCTGTTTCAAGGGAAGAGACTGCAGCGCAGCGGCCGCACCACGGACCCTCGACCTGTGCATGTTCCGAAGCTTGTTGTTGGCGACCCGACGGACCCAAGCAGTTAGGTCGTCGTAGCGCGAGACGCGTTTCCAGCGGACACATAGTTGGATGAAGGCCTCTTGGGTCGCGTCCTCGGCGGCGGCGAGATCACCGCCGGCTAGGGCGAGCGACCGGACGATACGCTGATACGACTGGTTGAAGAGAGCCTCGGGCGAGGAAGGCCGGAGTAGCTCGGTGCTCCGTGACTGAACCGCATCGTCGCCCTCGATCGATCCCATCAGCCCGAAGGGGGTTTGTCAAGAAGGCAAGTACCGTCATCGACAGCGAGCGCGTGTACGAGTGGCCATCGCAAAATGTCTCTCCAGTCTTGTCCTAAATAATACTGCCATCTGATACACCCCACAGCGAGCTATTTCCATGACACGCACGAAACCCCGCGCCTGTTAGGAAAGATGCCCGGCTTGACGATACGAGGCCCGATCGGCTGATCCGTTGATTCAGGCCGCAAGCCGTGATGTCCCGGCGTGGGTGGCCTATCCTAAAATTGGGAACCTCGGCACGGACCTCAATCGTGACTCACTTGCGGGCGACACTGGCGCACCACCACATTCGCCCAGTGCGTCAAATAGCAATCGACGCCACCTGATCCGCCCATATTCGGTCGACACATCGAGATTCGGGCCGGTAGGTTCTCGGCATGCTTCGGTTTCACCTTGCTCCCACGACCACCCACGAACAGCCGACATTGCAGGGGATGCTCGACATGCAGCGTTCGATTCTGTTGTGGAAGCTCGATGGTGTTTCCGAGGAGGACGCCAGGCGGCCACTTGTGTCCTCAGGCACCAGCCTGCTCGGGATCTTAAAGCACATGGCCTGGGTCGAGCTTTGGTGGTTCGTCGAGTTCATAGGCGGCAGCTCACTCGACTATCCGTGGAGCGACGAAGACCCAGACGCCGACTTCCGCATCGAGCACGGGGAGACGATTGCGGGCATCTCGCAGTTCTACGCCGATTCAGTGTCCCAAGCCAATGAGGTCATCGCCAACGCCGAGAGCCTCGAGGTCACTGGATCGTTACCAAGCGGTGAGCCGGACCGTCGCCAGCGCTCGCTCCGCTGGGTCCTCGTTCACATGATCGAAGAGACCGCCCGCCACGCCGGCCACCTCGACATACTCCGCGAACTCATCGACGACAGCACGGGCTACTACCCAGAGTAGGGGAGGGGCAACCAGAAGCTGTTGCTCACCACACCACTGGTTTGGCCGGGTGTCGATGTCGGCGCAGGCGAGCGTCTTTCGTGATGAGTTTCAAGCCGTGTTCGACCGCCGTTGCGTAGATGACTCGATCGGCGTGGTCGCCAGGAAACGATGTCGGAAGCGATGTTGCAGAGTCGGCAATAGCGGCCGTCACACCGATAGTCCGTACTTGTTCGCTGAGTCCATCGAGCCACGACCGTACCGGGGTCGCCAGCCAGGCGAGTTCAAACCAGGTGATGCCGCTCACTGCCAGTGCGTCAGCCTGCTCGATCGCCTGTGTCGCCCCGGTGCTGAGCATGTCGGGCTCCGCCGACCAGGTCGGTCTGGTCGCGATCCGGTTGTCAGTGAATCTCTTAAGTCACTCACTTTCGACGTCTGATATACTCACTGTATGAGCAAACGCCTCCAAGTCATCCTGTCCGACAAGGAATACGAGGAATTGAGCTCGGTGTCGGCGTCAGAAGGGGTAACGGTGAGCGAATGGGTTCGTGGGGCTCTGCGCAAGATGAATCGTGATCGATCTCTTCTCGGTGTAGACGGGAAACTCGACGCAGTTCGAGCTGCGGTACACCATCAATACCCTTCAGGCGACATCGAGACGATGCTCGCCGAGATCGAGGCTGGATACGAGCAGTGATCTTCATCGACTCCAACATCCCCATGTATCTCGTTGGCGCCGACCATCCCAACAAAACCGACGCGCAGCGGTTGCTCGAGCGGTCCATTGTCGAAGGTGAGGCTCTTGTCACGGACGTCGAGGTGTTCCAGGAGATACTCCATCGCTACGTGGCGATCGATCGGCGCGAGGCGATCTCACCTGCCTGGGAGCTGCTCATCTCGATCACCGACCAAGTGGCCGGCATAGACCTGCCCGATGTCACCGCGGCGAGGGACCTGCTCCTGGCCGAGACGGATCTTTCGGCGCGCGACACGATTCATGTGACTGTGATGCGTCGTCTCGGGTGCTCCCGGATAATGACCTTCGACCGGGCCTTTGATGGCGTACCCGGGGTGCGGCGAGTGCTCTGATCGGCCATCAGCAACCCTGTCTCGGTGTGGGGGAGCGAGGGACTTGGGACTGATCTCCTCGATCCCCTGTGCTCGCTAGCTTCATGGTCGTCCTGTGGGTTGGCTCGGGTCGGTGACCTGTTGGAGGCAACGGAATACACGCCGCCCTTGGGGAGATAATCCGCTGTCACAGATCCGAGTCGTCTCCTCGACCACGTCCCGTCGTCATCGGAGACACCGTGCTTGCGGGCGCTTACCTCGATGTCCACCTACTCACGACAGGCCAAACCTTATCGAACGTCAACATGTGTTGACTCCCGGTGAAGCCACTTCCGGCCGAATGCGTGAGGATCCGGGGCGCTTCGATGGGACGACATTGAGGAGGGTTTTCTGCTCGCAATCAATCGACCTGCAGCGCTCGGCGATCGATGAACAGTGGTGGCGAAGAGGGTGGTCGCGGCTCACTGACGTTCAGTGTCGTTGGCTACCGACGTTTCGGGTCGCCGGACACTCTTGTAGTCGCAGCACGCGAGCAAGCGCTGTGCACTCTCATTGAGAACGCTTCAGCAACCCAAGGCGTAGCTGACAGCCCGGCACACATCGCCCATGGTGACGTCGTCCACGGTGCCGACGGGGCTTGTGAGTGACGGTTAACGTTGTCACATCAGACCGTCACACTAACTTGTCGGTGTCTACAGCTGCCGACAGCTCTACATCAGCATGCCGTAGGGCCTATTCGTGAACGAAGACGCAGAATTCGTTGCCTTCAGGGTCGGCGAGCACGTTCCAATTGATCTCGTCGTCCATGGGCCGCAGCAGGGTGGCTCCCGTGGCGATCAGCTCATCGATGTCATGAGCAACGATGTCGAGGTGGATGCGGTTCTTGGTCTGCTTAGCTTCCTCGACCGGCCCGAAACTCATGTTGTCGAATGGCACATTCGGTATGCGTTCGATGTAGGAGAACCCGCGCGCATCGCTTGACTGCTCGCCGCCGAGTACCGAGGCCCACCAACGTGAGATCGCTTCGTGGTCCGCGGAATCCACAACCATTTCGTACAGCCGGTAGACGGGTGGCCGTTCTCGAAGGAACAGGCAGAACTCGCCGCCTTCGGGATCAGCCATGACGTCCCATGGGAACGAGTCGGCATCGACCACTGACGCGCCGAGATCCACGAGCTGGGCTGACGAGGAACCATGAATGTCCAGGTGGATGCGATGCTTGTACCTCTTGGGCTCGGGTACTTGATTGATCCAGATCGTGTGAGCCTTGGTCCGACCGGTCAGGAAGGCGTCGCCGGTCTCCTGGCGGTGAAACTCGAGGCCGATGGCAGTGGCCCAAAAGGAACCGAGGACAGCGGCATCGGCAGCGTCGATGCAAAGGTTCTTGAAGGTTGCGATGCCCATCGTTTCACCGTAGCCGCGAGAACGGATCACGGACGGGCATGTAACCGTCCAAGCTCCCTTCGCAACCGACGCGGCTGACGGGCCCGTGGGATGGCGGTGGACGAGCACTCCACACGTTCGCGACCACTCACGGGGCGTTCGGCGATGCCTGTAACGAGCAGCCGGGCGTCGAGATGCTCGGTGGTGAGGCGCTGGGAGACGGCTCGATGGCTACAACCCTGCGCACCCGCGGCGGCGAGTGGCCGTCACTGACGGGCCTTGCGCTGAAGCGGCCGAACAGATCGGGGGTTTCTACCTGATCGAGGCACCGGACCTCGATACGGCCATTGACCTTTGCCGCATCCTCCCCGCCTATGACATCGAAATCCGACCCGTCCTCGACATCGGCTGATCGGGTCATCGCCGAGACCCACCGGGCTGACTGGGGCCAGTTGCTCTCGATGCTCGTGACACGCACATGCCGACTCGACCTCGCCGAGGACGCGCTGGGCGAGGACGCGCTGGGCGAGGCCTTCGCCCGAGCCAGTGCCCGATGGCCAACCGCTGGCGTTCCAGCCAACCCCGGCGGCTGGCTCTGTACGACGGCGTCGCGGCTGATCGTCGGCCGAGGCGATCCATGGGCGCAAGGCGCGGCTGTTGGCCGTCGGCTCAGAATGGGTTCAACCTCGGCCTGGCTCGAGCCTCCTACACCGACGCGTTGGACTTGTGCGCCAATGAAGTCGAGCGGGAGCACCTTGCAGCCCGGCTTGATGCTCTCGACTCGACCGACGCATAGAGACGCGCAAACCAAGTCCAGCACCGGCGAACAGTGCGGGGCCGCTGCACCCCAAGCTCGTCGCTGACCACGACGACTTTCCAGCCCGAACAGATGTGACCTTGCTGCGTTTGCGGTAGGGTCGGTTGCATGAGCCATCAGCGAGTCGTGCTCGTCTGCTTGCCAAGCGGTACGAAGTTCTATGATCCGGGCCCCGAAGAGACCAAAAAGCGAAACGCGCAGCTGGTCGATGCATGGAGCGACGATGTGACCAGCATTGTCGGCACCGCCTCCGGCGGGTTCGACGCGCTGCGGCGATGCGCGATGTCACCAAGCGTTGAACGACTCGTCATCCTTTCAACCCCTTTTGACCAAGATGCGCTCGCTGAGATCGACATCGACGCGATTGCGGCAAAAACGCTACTGCTCTTTGGCCAAGCCGACCCGGAGACCGGCCACAAACACGGCTCGTCGTGGCAGAGGCGGCTTCCGAACGCACGACTCGAAATGGTGCCAAGAGCCGACGCCAATCTGCTCGTGCCCATGTGGCACCGAGTACTGCGCCACGTAGCCCCCAGCCGCTAGTTGTTGCTCACCACACGGCTGGGCTGCTCGGGTGTCGATGTCGGCGTAGCTGAGCGTCTTTCGGGATGCGTTTCAGGCCGTGTTCGACC
>CALCCX010000148.1 GCA_937900165.1 uncultured Acidimicrobiia bacterium
CTTTTTTTTTTTTTTTTTTTTTTCTCTTTCGTTTTTTTTTTTTTTTTTCAAGCAGAAGACGGCATACGAGATATATCAGTGTGACTGGAGTTCAGACGTGTGCTCTTCCGATCTTGAAGGAGCTTCCTGCAACATTGCTCCTACGACCGACCGGTTTCGAAACCCTCGCCGTACGAATCTGGTCAGCGTCCTCCGAAGGCTTTTACACTGCTGCCAGCGCATCGGCGCTCGTGCTACTGGCCATATCGGCGGTTCCCATGTACCTGTTGAGCGCACAAGAGACGAACAGATGACCCAGGAGACGACCCGGCTCGCCATCCGCTGCCGCGGACTTACCAAGAGCTTTGGCAACGTCGTAGCCGTAGACGATTTCGACCTGGACGTTTCAACCGGAAGCCTCGTCGGCTTGCTCGGACCGTCCGGCTGCGGAAAGACGACCCTGCTGCGCCTGATCGCCGGTTTCGAAGTCCCCGACTCCGGCCGGATCGAGATCGGTTCCCAGACCGTGGTCGACCGCTCGATCTTCGTACCTCCCGAGCGACGCCGGGTTGGGATGGTTTTTCAGGACTACGCCCTTTTTCCGCACATGAACGTGGCGCGCAATATCTCCTACGGTCTCTCTGACGACGCCAAACGGGGCCGGCGAGTCACAGAGGTCATCGATCTGGTCGGCTTGGGAGGGCTTGATTACCGCTACCCCCACGAGCTTTCGGGCGGGCAACAACAGCGGGTCGCCCTCGCTCGAGCGCTCGCCCCTCAGCCCGAGGTAATCCTCCTCGACGAGCCTTTCAGCAACCTGGACGCGGCCTTGCGAGATCGCGTGCGACGCGAAATGCGAGCCATCCTGTCCGAAACCGAAACGACCGCAGTCTTCGTGACTCACGACCAGGAAGAGGCGCTGGCCATGAGCGACACCGTGGCAGTGATGAAGGAGGGCAAGATCATTGAGTCCGGCACGCCCCACGACCTATATCTACACCCAACAGACCGCTGGGTAGCGGAGTTCGTCGGCGAAGCCGACTTCGTCCAGGGAATGGCCGCCAACGGACAGGTCGTCACCGAGTTCGGTACGTTTCGCTCCACTGGCGACGGGCCGATGGAAGTCATGATCCGCGCCGAGGACGTTCGTGTCCGACCGGCCTCCGACGGCGAAGGAGAGATCGTTTCGCTGGAGTTTTACGGGCACGACCAGCTCATCTGGATCCGAGTAGCGAGCGGAAAACTGATCCGGTCGCGCATGCCCCCAAGCCCCGAGCTAAAGATCGGAGACCGGGTCAACATCGAAATCACCTCCGCTGCCCAGTTTACGAACGAAGACCTCGAACCTTGACCGATCGCTCGCGGCCGTCCGCTACTGAACCGGGGCCTCCGAAACAAATAGTCGCTCCGCCGCGTACTGCCCGACACCTACCGGATTGCCATTGACCTTGACGGTGAGTGCACCATGTGGGTCCCTCTGGACCAACTCCACCGAGGCATCGGGCCGGAGATCGGATTCGTCGAGGTAGCGCATCATTTCGGCGTCGAGCTCGAGTTCCTCGGAGATCCGTTCCAATCGCATGGTCGGCCCCGGCGCCATGTCCGCCATCGGGAACATCTTCGGAGGCTTGTACCCGGCGCCCGGAATCGGGTTGCCGTGTGGGCAGGTTTTCGGATCGTCCATCACCGCCCACATGGCTGCTTCGACATCATCTGAGATGGTCGTCTCCCACACCTCAGCCTCGGTATGGACCTTGGCCCAGGGCAGGTGAAGGACCTCGGACAAAAACCGCTCCGCCAGCCGATGCCGACGCACGATGACGGCCGCCAGATGGCGCCCTTCGTCGGTGAGCTTGATCTCGGACTCCACGATGACAAGGCCGTCATCCTGCATGCGATGCACCATCTCGGACACACTCGCCCGACTCACACCCAGCCAATCGCCGATGCGGGCCTGAATTACGGGAATACCCTCTTCTTCGATCTCCCAGATCGCCTCTGCGTACTCGCGGTACCGAATCGGATAGGTCGTGTCCATCACCGGATCGTAGCGGTGGCCTGACCCCTTCAGCCCGGCTTCACAATGGCTCGTGGTAAGCAACGGAGGAGATCTGTCCGGTGGTTTCGACCCAAAGCAAGTACTCATGGTGACACATATCTGTCCCCCCGGACGGCGAGGCACGAGCCGTTCGTCTGGGGGGACGAGGCCTCGACTTCGTCGAGGTCAGCTTGCGAGCGGAGGGGGGCGGCAACTCGCGCAAGTATGCAGGCGGTGGGTTCGACTCTGGGCAGGTACTCATGGTCGGAACCGCCCCCTCCGCCATCCTCGGCGCAGTCGAGGCGCCGGCCTGGCGCCGTCAGCCACCTCCCCCAGACGTCTGGCTCCTTCGTCACCGGACGGGGGAGGAGATGTTGGGGCAAGTACTTATCGTACGCAGACGAGATGTTGACGCCGGCCCAAGGAAGCACAGCTATCCTCGCTCCGGTGTTTGAAGCAATCTTGTGGGGGGTCGTCCAGGGCCTGACCGAATTCCTGCCCGTCTCCTCCAGCGGCCATCTCCGTCTCGTCCCTGAGTTATTCGGCATCGAACCACCGGATCTGGCCACCACTGCCGTGCTGCATCTTGGGACCTTGGTCGCCGTGCTGGCCTATTACCGGACCGATCTGAAGTGGATGTTGACGAGTCTGCGAACCGATCGGCTAGCCCGCCGCCTCGTAACGTTGCTGGCGATCGGGACCGTTCCGGCGATGGTGGTCGGGCTTGGCTTCAGCGACCAGGTAGAACGCCTTCAAGAATCGACGACCGCGGTCGGACTCGGACTCATATTCACCGCCGCGATATTGGCCATAGGCGAACGATTCACCGTCGGCACCGTCAAGGCTGAGCGAGCGAAACCCCTCGACGCCCTCCTCATAGGCCTCGCCCAGGCTGTGGCGTTGATTCCAGGGGTCTCTCGGTCCGGCATGACGATCTCCACCGGAGCCGGACTCGGTCTGTCTCGCCACGAATCCGCCAGGTTCGCATTCCTCTTGTCGATTCCGGTGATCTTCGGGAGCGGACTCCTCGAGATGGTGGAGGCGAGGAGCCAGGGGGATCTGGCGGCAGAATTATTGATCGGAATCACTATTGCCGCGATCGTGGGCTACGGGGCCATCATCTTCCTGATAAGGGGACTAACCAGGTGGGGCATGAAACCGTTCGCCTGGTATTGCCTCGCCGCCGGACTGCTGACGGTTGCGTTCCTCTGATCGACCCGGGCCCTTACTGGGCGTAGTTCGAGCTTGCCCTCGGTACCTCGGCAATATGAACGTTGACCAGGGCGGGTTTGCCGCTCGCCTCGGCTCGCTCGAGGGCGGGTCGAATTTCGGCGGGGTCATCAACGAACTCTCCATACCCGCCGAGTCCCTCAACCATTGCGTGATAGGGGCGAACGCCTAGATCAGCGGCGACTACCCGCTCCGGATAGAACATCTGATGGATCGTTTTGATGTTGCTCCAGGCGCCATCGTTGCCAATGACCCCGATAACGGGGAGACCGAGCCGGACGAACGTGTCGTACTCCATGCCGTTGAAACCGAAGCCGCCATCCCCAAAAATTATCCCGACCCGCCGATCCGGATTCAGGATCTTGGCCGCAAGAGCAAACGGAGGCCCGGTTCCGAGGGTTCCGAACGGTCCCGGGTCCAGCAGGGTGGTTGGTTCGTTGATTCTGAGCCATCTGGCAGTGGTCGAGACGATGTCTCCTCCATCGACCGCAAGGATCGAATCGGAACCAAAGAAGGCTGAGACCTCTTGGGCGAATCGCTCGGGGAAGACCGGCGAGCCATCATTGGCTGCCAGCGCCTCGGCCTCCGCTCGTTTGCCGCCTTCTTCTTCCATGAGCTCACGGGTAAAGGACCGGCCACCCTCGTCCACTTCGATCAGATCTGCGAGGGATACGAGCTGGCCTACAAGGGCCTTCGGGTCCGCGACTATGCCAAGGTGGGCGGACCGGTTCCAACCGATCTTCGTATCGTCCGCGTCAACCTGAATGACCTTTGCTTGTCCGTTGATTTTCTGCCCGTAGCCGGTGCGAAAATCCCAGTCGACTCCAAGCCCGAGGACAAGGTCGGCGCCCGCGAAGGCCGAACTCCTGGTTCGGTTCCCGAGCAGGGGGTGGTCGTATTCGAGGCTCCCCCTGGCGGTGCTCTGGAGATAGACAGGCGCGTGGATGCGCTCAGCGAGTTGTTGCAGCGACCGCTCCTTGTCACCTCGATAGCCGCCACCCGCAAAAACCACTGGTCGCTCGGCTTCTCCGAACATCGAAGCGATCCTGCCAAGCGTCGCCTGATCAGCCATCGCCGGCACATTCGGCCGGTAGTGCTCCGGCCATTGGATGCCATCGTCACGGACCATGTCGGCCTGTACGTCGAGCGGAACGTCCAAGAAGACGGGGCCGCCCCGGCCACTGAAGGCATGGCGAGCAGCGGTCGCGATGTACAGCGGTAATTTCGACGTCTCCCAGGCAGTGGCCGCCCAGCGGGTGATCGACCCAAAAAGCAGAGGGTGGTTCATCTCCTGTAAACCACCCATCGTCTCTTGGCGAATGTAGTGACGACCACCCAGCAACAGCAGAGGCGTCGACGAGTAATGGGCAGATGCCATTCCGGTTATTGCGTCTGTCACCCCTGGGCCGGCGGTAACTACGGCCACACCCAGCTTGCCGGTCAGACGGCCATAGGCCTCGGCGGCATGGACGGCGGTCTGCTCATGGCGAACGTCGACGATGCGGATACCCTCGAGAACACACCCGTCCAGGATCGGCAGGATATGGCCTCCGGTGAGAGCGAAGATCGTGTCGACGCCCTCGGCCCGAAGGGCCCTCGCGACGAGCTGGCCACCGTGCATGCGTCTCCTCAGGTCGAGTGGCCGATTGTAAGGCTTAGTACTGCGCTCCATACGATCACGTACTGCGGGCCCAAGACGCCCCTGGCTTCGCCTTCCTCCTCGATGCAATTCGACCACTGCACCTATGTCCTCAGGCTGTGCCAGATGACGCCCTGGACTCCGCATTACGAAGACCGTATTTCCGAAACACAGTACTTAGGGCGCACGGCCTGACTGGTCAGCCGATTACCAGGTCCGGATGCGTGCGAATGCGAGGTTTGCGAGCCTCAATCTCGTCCGCGAGAAGCTCAAAGGCCAGGGCAGCGTCGCTGCCTGGAGCCACGATGGAGACCGGCAGTCCCTCATCCGCCCCTTCTCTCATCGCCGGCACAAGGGGAATCTGGGCCAACAGGTCGACATTCAGGTCGTCTGCCAAATCGGCTCCACCACCCTCACCGAACAGGTAGTACCGGGTGCCGTCATCGGCCGTGAACCAACTCATGTTTTCGACGACACCGATGACATCTTGGTTGACTTTGGCGGCCATCAGGGCCGCCCGTTTGGCGACGCGCTGGGCTGTCGGTTGAGGGGTGGTCACAAGTAGCTGGCGAGCCTTGGGAAGGTACTGAGAGATCGAGATCGCAATGTCACCGGTACCGGGTGGCATATCGATGAGTAGGAAATCGGGGTCGTCCCAGAACACGTCTGACAGGAACTGGTCAAGGGCCTTGTGCAACATTGGGCCCCTCCAGATAACCGCCTGATCCGAAGGAATGAAGAAGTCCATCGAAATGACTTTCACACCATGCAAGATCGGAGGGATGATCGCCCCGGCGAACACCGGAGGGGTTTGGGATGACCCGAGCATTCCAGGAATGGAAAAACCCCAAACGTCGGCGTCGAGAATCCCCACCTGGCGACCCCGATTGGCCAGAGCGACAGCCAGGTTGACCGTCAGCGAAGACTTGCCAACTCCCCCTTTGCCAGACGAGACGGCGATCACTTGAGTCCGTGACCCCTGTCCGCCCACCTTGCGAATGGACGCCTGGAGTCGCTCCATCACGGCGGACGCAGCCTCGTCATCCATGAGGTGGGCGTCGATGGTCACCGACCGCACACCCTCAAAGGCTCGAACACCGACCGTGACGGCCTCAATGAGGTGCTCATGTGGCTCGCCGGGTACAGGGAACCGCACATCGATCGTCGCGGCGCCACGTTTGAGGGTTGCGCCCCCGATGATGTCCAACTCGCCGAGAGGGCGACCGATGGTGGGTTCGACGATGAGGTTCAGGTGATCAACTAGAGGGCCAGAGTCGGCCATTGATTCTCACATCTTCGTAGTGTTTAGAAGGATTCGCACTATAGTGACACCTGCGGGAGACATATCCGTATCCGTTTCGAGGTCACCATGGCGGCCAAACAATCAGGCACAGGAGGCGGTCCGGCAGACTTCGGACCGACCGAGTTCGACCGCACGATGGACGACCTCACGTCCAGTCTGGGCGACGCCACCAGACGTGGCATCTACATCACGGTCCGCGAATCTGCCGAGCCACTCACCGCCTCACAAATCGCTAAAATGTTTGAGATCCATCCCAATGTCGCTCGGCATCATCTCGACCGATTGGCAAACGACGGCTACCTCGAAATCAGCAGGAGACGTGCATCTGGACGGTCAGGGCCAGGGGCCGGAAGGCCGGCCAAGTGTTACACGGCCACTGGCAAAGAGATCGACGTGCATTATCCGGCGAGGCGGCTTGATTTGTTGACCGATCTCTTGATGCAGGTGATCGTCAGACTCGACCGTGCAAATGCCGCCCGCATCGCCAGAGAGGTCGGCTACGAGCATGGCACGATCATCGCCGCGGAGATCGGATTGCCTACCGACGCCGACTTCTCAAGAACGGTGAAAGCAGTAGCCAAGGCCATGACTGGAGTGGGATTCGGCATGATCGCCGACGTCGAGGCCTCCCAGCTCATCACCGCCCATTGTCCATTCGGAGATCTGGCCACCACCCACCCAGAGGTGATCTGTTCGTTGGATCAGGGCCTGATCGCCGGCTTGATGAGTTCGATCGACTCAAATTGGAAACCAGTGGTGATCCCCCACCACTCCCCAACCGAAGCCTGCGTAACCGAAGTCAGCATCGGCTAGTAGGCCTGCCCAATCACACCGTATCGAGCAGTCCCTCATCGACGGTCACCTCGGCTGTGAGCAGGAACTGGGCGAAGGTCTTGGCTTGGGGATCGGACATCAGTGAACGGGTGCCTCCGCCGCCCAGGCTGTCGCGGATGAGAAAGTTCATACTCAAAAGGTTGGGCAGCTCGTAGCGCTCGACCTCGCCGTGGTCCATCTCGTCAAAGAAATCGTCCACGTCTTGTGTCGTGAGGTTGTCGAGCATCCAGCGGTACACGGCCGGGGACCTGGCAATCACCCCTATGTTTGCGATGTTGCCCTTGTCTCCTGATCTGGCCAGGCACAACTCTGCCAATCGCACGGTCACGGTCGATTCGGTATCCGGGTAGTCCGCACCAGCCGGCTCCACACTGATCGGCGCCGCGGTTGAACCTGACCAGTCTCCCGAACCGACCTCGACACTCTCATCTCCGACGATTACTTCGGCGGTGACGGAGGTGCGGGCGATGAGGGCCGGCCAGAACCCGATGACTTCGGCAGCCCGAGGGCGACCATGGTCGGCCAGATAAGTGATTCCTGGAACGGTGCCGAGCACCAGCGGCACCACCTTTGCCGCGAAGTGGCGACGGATCTTGTCCGGGTCGCGATCACGGACACCCAGTTGCAGGATGATCTCGTTCGGTTCCTGATCAGGGTCGATGGGAGGATGCGTTCCGTCCCATCCGATTACCTGGCATAGAGTCTCGTCGAATTGGTCCGCTCCCCCGACGTTCGCCCAGAATGCGTCCTCGACCGTCGCAGCCTTGTCCAGAGCGTCAGGACCCGAGATGAGAAGCCGCCCGAACGCCCGATATCCATCCCGATAGCTTATTGAAACCTTGAGGGTCTCGGGGGCAGGGGTCCCCCGGATACCGCTTACGTCGACTCGATCCTCACCCAGATCTTCGAGGCGGATGGTGTCGAAGCGGGCCACCACGTCCGCGGAAAGATACCCAGGTGGACCGATCTCGTACAAGAGCTGTTCGGTGACGGTGTGCAGCGAAACGAGACCACCGGTGTCTGGGTGCTTGGTAACGGTGAAAGTGCCGTCCTCACGGGCCTCGACCAACGGATAGCCCATGTTCGACCAACTCGGTACCTTGGCCCAGTCGGTGAAATTGCCACCGGTGGCCTGGAGTCCACACTCAATGATGTGACCGGCAACTACCCCAGAGGCGATCTTGTCCCAATCGTCTTGCGCCCAGCCGAACTCGTGGATCATCGGCGCCAGAGTCACACCCGCGTCGGTGACTCGCCCGGTTATCACAACGTTGGCGTCCATTTCCAAGGCCTTCACGATGGGGCCCGCCCCCAGGTAGGCATTGGCAGACAGGACTTCGCCACGAACCGCCTCGATGGTCTCCCCGGTCTCGAGATGCTCGAAATTCTCGCCGCTTTCGATGAGCTCATCGAGGCGCGGGTACAGGTTGTCACCGATCACAACACCAACCCTCACTCGATCAGCTACTCCAAGGTCGGAGGCAAGCTTCTCGACAGCGTCGCGGGCGGCGATCGGATTCACCCCACCGGCATTCGAGATGATCTTGATGTCGTCTTCAACCGCTTTCACCAACACGTCTCGAAGCTGTGCCAACAGATCTGCCGCGTAACCCTTGTCTGGATCCCTGGCCATCTGTTTGCTGAGGATCGCCATCGTCACCTCTGCCAGGTAGTCCATCACGAGATAGTCGATGGGACCTCCATCGACCTGGCGTTTGGCCGCGCTCGGGTCATCTCCCCAGAATCCCCCACAATTGGCGATCACGATGGACTTCATGGAACAAACGCTACCCCGTTGAACCACGACCGGCGTCGTCACTTGGGTGAGTCGGACAGCGAACAGCGGACAGCGGAATACACTTCACTGTCCTAGTCATTGATGAATCGAGGTACGCCATGGCCAACGATCCCTTCGGTGCCACCGAAACGATCTCAACCCCCCTGGGCGAGCGGTCCATCGCCAGGCTCGACGCGCTACGGGATCACGGGGACGTCGACCGGCTTCCGTATTCGATCAAGGTTCTGCTCGAAGCTGCTTTGCGCAACCATGACGGCCGGATCGTATCCGAAGAAGATGTGCTGGCTCTTGCCTCATACGACGCCACCAAAGTCACCGCCACCGAGATCCCGTTCTCCCCAGGCCGGGTCGTGCTCCAAGACTTCACAGGTGTCCCGGCAGTGGTCGACTTGGCGGCGATGCGGGCGGCGATCGTCAGAATGACCGGCAACGTCGCGGACGCTCAGAAGGTCAACCCACTGGTGCCGGTCGATTTGGTGATAGACCATTCGGTGCAAGTGGACGCCTTCAACTCCGGGATGGCACTGCAGATCAATTCCGAGAAGGAATTCGAGCGCAACGTCGAGCGATACGAGTTTTTGAAGTGGGGCCGAGCGGCGTTTAGCAACTTCCGGGTCGTCCCACCTGCTACCGGCATCGTCCACCAGGTCAATCTCGAATACCTGGCGACCGTGGTGATGGACGACGGCTCGCAGCTCTACCCCGATTCGCTGGTGGGAACAGACTCACACACGACCATGATCAACGGCCTGGGAGTCATGGGTTGGGGTGTTGGTGGAATCGAGGCGGAGGCGGCCATGCTCGGCCACCCCTTCTACCTCCCCCTTCCTAAGCTCTTC
>CALCCX010000149.1 GCA_937900165.1 uncultured Acidimicrobiia bacterium
TTCGTTTGTGTGTTTTTTTTTTTTAATGATACGGCGACCACCGAGATCTACACTCTTTCCCTACACGACGCTCTTCCGATCTCTCGGGTACGCGCAGGACGGTGCCGGGCCGGCCAACTTCGGTGGACGCAAGGACCTCGATGAACTTGTGCATTGGGATACGTATTGAAGGCTGAGAGGTCGCGGTCGGGTCAACGTCGGGAATAGGCCCGCGTTGATATGGGTATGAGCACATCTGAGCTTCTCGAATTCCGGGCCAACAAAGACGAGTTCTTTGGTGGCAGCCATCAATCCCCCATCTCCCACGAAGATCGCCACCACTGGGACGGGCTCAACTACTTCGAGCCGAACGAAACCCTCTCGCTCAGGCTGGAGATGGCCGACGGCGACCGATCGATCCTGTCTACCCAAACTTCAGACGGCCAGGCGAGGACCTACCTGAGGATTGGCCAGATCTCGTTCGAAGTCGATGGTCAACCTGTCACCCTCACGGTTCTGCAAACAGATGGAGACAACGACCTGTTCCTCCCCTTTCGCGATTCGACGTCGGGCAAAGAGTCTTACGGAGCGGGTCGCTATCTCGACCTGGAGCTCAACGAAGACGACACGGTGACGGTCGATTTCAATTACGCATACAACCCGTATTGTGCATACTCGGACGCCTTTTCATGCCCGCTGCCACCCGTCGAAAACTGGCTCCAGGTCCCAATCCGAGCCGGAGAGGCCATCTACCACTGATGGCAAGGCGCGGCTATTCGCCTGATCCTTTGTCGAGGAAACGCTCGATGGTTTCGGCGATCTGTTTCGCGTGGGTGATCGGGGCTTCATGTCGGGCGTCGGACAGCTCGACGAGCTCGGGGTCGGCCAACCTTCCGGCCAGGTCATACTGAGACGAAGCGGGGATCAGCTGATCGTCGATTGGTATCAAGACGAGGGACGGCATCGAGAGTCGCCCGACCCAGCGGGTCGAATCGAATCGAAGTGCTGCGAAGCCTGCCTCCCAATACAGGGAGGGATCTCGGTCCATCAGTTCATTCCACAGCCAGCGGGAATGGCGACCGGCCACGGCCCCGCGACGGAGTAGGTAGGCGTGCTTGGCCAAGGCGAACTCGACTCGGCTGACTCGCTCGATGGCCCGGCCGCCGAACCACAACGCCGAAGCGCCCAGACGCAGCGCCATGCCCAGGCCCCCCGCCGTTGTCCCACCGAGAATCACGGCGGACACCTTGGCCGGATGGCGGTGGGCCAACTCCTGCACCGTCATGCCGCCTAACGAGTATCCGAACACCGGGGCGGACCCGATTCCAACCGCATCCATGACGCCGGCAACATCGTCCGCCAGGTCGGTGATCTGTAGACGACCCCGGTCGGTGGCGGACCGCCCGTGGTTACGGAGGTCGATGGCGACCACCCGAAACCGGGCCTCGAGAAGCGGGATCAAACGATGCCAGATGATCTGAGTGTGATCCCCCCACCCGTGCACCAGCACCAGGGGCGAGTTCGTGGCCGACCCGGCTTCACGAACGAAGAACTCACGGTCCCCCACGAAGACCGACCGCCCGGCCAGCCGGAACGGGTGTACCTGGCCGGGAGGGAAGGACGGAGCAGGCTCACGACCCACCAACCGCCAGACCAGCCATCCGAGTCCGAGGCGACCCACCAGCCGCATCATCGCCGCACCTCCGTTGATCTCATCGCAGAACCATCGCCCGATCGCCGGCCTCGACGACCTCGCCGATAACATCGGCACAGGGGCTCTGCCCATCCAGGGCTGCGAGCAACGTGTTCAACTGGTCGGGATCGACCGCCATGAGCAGTCCGCCTGATGTTTGAGCGTCGGCGAGCACCCTCAAGGTGATCTGGTCGATCCCACCGGTGTCAACGTCGGGGAGAACCGAGGCAAGGTTGCGTTCACTACCGCCGGGAAAGACCCCAGCCTCGACCAGATCACGGATCCCGTCGAGCACCGGGATTGATCCGGTTTCGAGGATGGCCGTGGTCCCAGATGCCTCCATCAGCTCTCGGAGGTGGCCGAGCAGACCGAATCCGGTGACGTCGGTTGCCCCGCGGACTTTGGCCTCGCCCATGGCGGTGGCGGCACCCCGGTTGAGGGTGGTCATGATCTCAACGGCTCGATCGCGCAACTCGGCCGAAGCCTGGCCTCCCTTGATGGCGGTGGCCACGACCCCGGTGCCGAGTGGCTTGGTCAGGACCAGCAGGTCGCCGGCGGTCGCACCGGCATTGGTGACAACGTGTTCGGGATGAACGAGGCCAGTTACCGCAAAGCCGTATTTCGGCTCGTCGTCATCAATCGAGTGCCCACCGACGATGGTGCAGGCGGCATCCGCCAAGACCTCCGCGCCCCCTTCAAGCACTTTGCCAAGTAGGTCGAACGACAGAGTCTCGCGAGGCCAACTCACCAGTTGGAGGGCAGTCAATGGCGTTCCGCCCATCGCATAGACATCAGACAGCGCGTTGGCAGCCGCGATCCGACCCCAGTCGTGAGGTTCGTCGACGATCGGAGTGAAGAAGTCGACCGTTTGCACGAGTGCCCGCGACGAATCAAGCCGGTAGACCCCGGCGTCATCGCTGGTCGCCACCCCGACCATTAGGTCGGGATGAGACATGGCTGGTTTGTTCTGCATCGGGCGCAAGACCTGCGCCAGCTCGTCAGGACCGAGCTTGCAGGCTCAACCAGCCCCGTGACTGAAGGAAGTAAGACGAACGTCGTCCATGCCCAAGAGTTTGCCACAGCCAACAAGCCACCAGAACCCAGCCAGGCGGCTAGCTCTGACTCGAAGCAAGTACTCATGGTCAGAACCGCCCCCTCCGGCGGCGAAAAATGACTCGCCGCCACCTCCCCCAACTGTACGGCTCGTACCTCGCCGCACGGGGGAGGAGATGTAACCCCGACGCAGTCGGGGCTTGGCCCTCCGTCGCGATCTAGAAGTTGCGCGTCTGTGGCTATCGCCTGCCATTGGAACGTTCCAACACGTATACTCCGGGTTCGACGAGCCACGGGAAGCGAGCAACCGGACATGCTGGAGACCACCTACAAGAGCCCTCTGCACCACACGGTTACCGCCTACCCGACGGACTTCTGGAACGATTCGTGCTCCGTTGAGGAGCTGACATATGCGATCGAACACGGAGCAGTAGGTGCCACCAGCAATCCGACCATTGTCGAACAGGTCCTCCGTCAAGAACGACATCTGTGGGAGGACCGAATTCTCGAGCTGATAGCACGGAACCCATCGTGGTCAGACGAAGACGTCATGGGCAAAGTATTCGAGGAAATCGCGGTCAAGGGCGCTGAGCTGTTGTTGCCTGTGTTCGAGGGCGAGGACGGCATGAAGGGACGCATGTCGATCCAAACCAACCCCTCCTTGTTTCGCAACGTCGACAAGATGGTCAGCCAAGCCGTCTACTACGACTCGCTGGCTCCCAATATGCAAGTGAAGTTGCCGGCGACCAGTCGAGGCATTGCCGCAATCGAAGAGGCGACTTATCGGGGCGTGAACATCAACGCCACGGTCAGCTTTACAGTGCCCCAGGCCGTCGCGATTGGGGAGGCAGTGGAGCGCGGGCTCGAGCGGCGAACGGAAGAGGGGCTGGAAACTGAGCAAATGTCCCCGGTCACCACGATCATGGTTGGCAGGACCGATGACTGGATGGGGGTCGTCACCAAGCGAGACGGCATCACCGTGAATCCGCAATACCTGCCGTGGGCCGGAGTTGCTGTGTTCAAGAAAGCAAGCAGGATCTACCAGAAGCGGGGTTTCCGCTCTCGCCTGCTGGCAGCGGCCTACCGTCACCATCTGCATTGGTCGGAATTCATCGGCGGCGACGTGATCCTCACCATTCCATCGAACTGGCAGAAGCTCTTCAACAGCTCCGAGGTGGAGGTCAAGGACCGGATGGATGACCCCGTCGCACCAGAGATCATCGAAGAGCTATACGACCGGGTTCCCGATTTTGCCAAGGCGTACGACGAGGACGGTATGACCGTTGAGGAGTTCGACACCTACGGGGCAACTGTGCGAACACTGCGAGGGTTCATCGCTTCGTATCACGAGTTGACCAGAGTCATTCGAGAAGACTTCATGCTCCCCAACCCGGATGTGAAGTAGCCCACCGGAGTCAGGGGTCCGTTGTGCACGCCGATGGCGCCGAGCGACTCTCCTTCGCGGAGAAGTTGGCCGTTGAGGCCGGCCAGTTGGCGAAATCTTATCTACAGAGAGATGATCTGGGGGTTCGATCGAAAGGGGTGCTCGACTGGGTCACGGAAGCCGACCTGGCAACCGAACGATTGATCCGACGCGGAATCCGCAGCGCATACCCCAGCGACCGTATTGTGGGCGAAGAGGAAGGCGGGGAATCGGCTCGAACAGGAACAAAAGGCGCCACCTGGGTTGTGGATCCCATCGACGGCACCACCTGTTTCGTTTCGGGTCTACCGAGTTGGTGTGTTTCGATTGCCTGCGTCGATGAGGCCGGCCGTGCCTTCTTGGGTGTAGTACACGATCCCAGTGGAGCCGAGACATTCTCGGCGCTGGCGGGTCACGGACTCACTGTCAACGGTCACAGGATCTCGGTTCCAGACAAGGGGATCACCGATGGGCTTGTCGGGGTCGGCCATCCTCGAGGTACTCCGGGCGAGCCCACCCTGTCGTTTCTCCGGAGGCTGTTCGCCGCAGGGGGCCTGTTCTACAACTCCGGATCGGCTGCGCTGTCGCTCGCCTACGTGGCGTCTGGTCGGCTGGTCGGGTTCTACGAATCCGAACTCAGGGCATGGGATGCCCTGGCCGGCGAGGTTCTGGTGCGAGAGTCCGGCGGCTGGTCCAGCGATTTCATGGGTAACGGATTGCTCACGACCAGCCAGCCGATGCTCGCGGCCAACCGGGCCTGCGTTGCTGCGCTGTGGGATCTGGCCGAAGGCGTGCTGGAAGGGTGGAGCCGCCCCGAGCGGTACGACAGACAATGAATCCGCTCATTGCCTGCAACGGTTCTGTCTTCCGATGATCAGGATCCTTGCTGTCGCCGATGAGGTAGACCAAGCCTTGCAGGGGTCCCGGTTGAAGGAACTGCGTCCTGATCTCATTGTGGGATGTGGCGATCTCCCCTTTGGCTACCTCGAATACCTGCGAGACACGACCGAGGTGCCGTTGTTGTATGTCCACGGCAACCACGACCCTCCGCCCCATGGGAAGGGGGTATCGGCCTACCTACCCGGCGAATACCCCCAGCGATCGCCGTCATTCGCGCTCGGCTGTGTCAGCCTGGAGGATCGATGGGAGGACGCGGGCGGCTTGCGCATCGCCGGCTTGGGCGGCTCCATTCGCTACAACGACGGCTACAACCAGTACACCCAGGCCGAGATGCGGCGTCGGGTGCGCCGATTGACGCGGCGCGCCCGGGTCCGTCAGTGGAGAGACCGAAGGTCGATCAACGTAGTCATCGCGCATTCACCCCCGCGGCATTGCGGCGACGAAGATGATGGGCCGCACCATGGTTTTGCGGCCTTCCACCGATTGATCGAACAGCTCCAGCCAGAACTCATGCTCCACGGTCACATTCACCCTCACGGAATACCGCGGCCGGACCGCACTATCGGACGCACTCGCATCGTGAACGTAGTTCCCTATCGTCTCTTGGAGATCGAGCCATGACCTACTCGTCATCTTTTTCCAAAGCGCATCGCAAAGAAACCTACCGTCGCCTGGCCAGGGTCGTGGGTGGCTCCGCCTCCACACCTTTACCGTCTTTTGGCGATTTGCGCGCCCGTCTTCATCTCTTCCAGCAGTCCTATGCCGGAGATCGGAAGAGCGTCGTGTAGGGAAAGAGTGTAGATCTCGGTGGTCGCCGTATCATTAAAAAAAAAAAAAAAAAATAAAGAAGAGAAAAAAAAAAAAAAAAAAACTACAGACAGATAAGATACGTACGAGACAGTATGA
>CALCCX010000150.1 GCA_937900165.1 uncultured Acidimicrobiia bacterium
CTTGCCCTCGGGCAACCGTGAGGTCAACGAAATGTGCGATTGCAGCGACCCCAAGGATCACCACGTGCACGCCACGCAAGGTAAAAAGAGATGCAATCAAGAGGGGTAGGATCATCAACTGGTAGTGTGCCCACGCGAGCGGGGACATCAGAATTGCTATACTTGCAATGCCAAGGAGATCGAATGTGAATAGCCGGTCGCTGCGCGTGGACAGATAAGTGACTACCGCTCCGACCGCAATCGCAACCAAGATCGCCGATCGTGGGCTGATGGACAGGGCGTCACTGAGAGCCCAACCCGCTGAGGTGTTGCCGGTCAGGGAGAAGAAGGCGTCCGATCCGCCCAACACCGCTGCCACTGCGGCGCGCAACTCGACTGAGGGCAACAGCAGGCCGCCAAGATTCAAACCCAGGGCTGTCAGTGCTGCGATTCCGGCAGTTCGCCACCTTCCGTGTTTGATCAGGGGCACAATCAGCAGCGCTGGAAAAAGCTTGAGCGTTATTGCCCATCCAAGGAGGGCACCGGCGAGAGCGTCATCCCGGGCTCTTGCTCGAAGTAACCCCGCAGCCGCAACAGCAAGGATTGGCGACTGCGTTGCAAACCGCAGGCTCAACAGATGAGGCCGAGCGATTGTCAGGACAAGAATCGTCACGACGGCGACAACGAGGGGCCGCGGAGATGTCTTCGCTATCAGCACGGTGGCCCAGCCCAACGCAAGGAATGATCCGAAGACAGCGACGGGGTAGACTTGGTCGAAATCTAACAGGGCGAGGGGAAGGCTGAGTAGGACCGCTCCAGGCGTCCTCGGGGCCACCTGATCTGGTCCGAGTTGGCCACCAAAGGTGAATTCGTAGTCGACATCGAATCGATCAGCCAGATCGTCCAGGCTCTGGTACGGGCTCACACCAGCGACCGCTGCGTTGGCCACAAGCCAATCAGCTTGACTATCGAGATCGTTGGTCCGTTGGGTAAGGTATCCGTTCGATCCAAGTACCAGCATGCTTGCAGCGAGTGTCAATAGCACGACTACTCCAAGCCAGAGCTGACTGCGGTCGACTAGAGGCGGCATTGGCAGTCCTTCGGACTAACAAGGTTGTGACTTGACGATTTTCGGTTTCCGTGTACCAGAGGTTCGTGGGAGCGAACACGCATTCGCGTCTAGTCTAGAGGTGCGGCGGCGTCGATCGTTCCCTAGGGTCGAACACGCGTTCGGTTGGGTAATGAACTACAATCTCGTGATTCCGGCGGCGCGGAGACCTCGGGGATGTACAACGACAAGATCATCATCAAGGGTGCTCGGGAGCACAACCTCAAGAATCTCTCGTTGGAGCTGCCCCGCGAGCGCCTGATCGTGTTCACGGGGCTGTCAGGCTCGGGGAAGTCGAGCCTGGCGTTCGATACGATCTATGCCGAAGGTCAGCGTCGATATGTTGAGAGTCTCTCGGCCTACGCTCGTCAGTTTCTCGGTCAGATGGACAAGCCGGATGTCGAGTTCATCGAGGGTCTGTCGCCGGCGATCTCGATCGATCAGAAGACCGCCAGTCGCAACCCTCGGTCCACCGTCGGTACCGTCACCGAGATCCATGACTACCTGCGGCTCCTGTATGCAAGAGTCGGCACCCCGCATTGTCCCGACGACGGCACCCCGGTTGCCAGGCAGACGCCTCAGCAGATAGTCGACCAGGTCCTTCAGTTACCAAAGGGCACCAAGTTCCAGATCCTGGCCCCGGTGGTGCGTGGGAGGAAGGGCGAATATGAAGAGCTGTTTGCCGACTTGGCCAAGCAAGGGTTCAGCAGAGCAAGGGTGGACGGAGAGATGCGTGAACTCACCGAAAGCATCCGCCTCGATCGTTACTACCAGCACTCCATTGAAGTCATCGTCGACCGATTGGTAGCCAAGCCGGGGATCGAACGACGCCTGACCGATTCGATGGAAACGGCCCTCAATCTCGCGGACGGCATTGCATTGGTCGATGTGACCGACGGTCAGGAGTTGACCTTCAGCCAACATCTTGCCTGTCCAGAATGTGGGCTTTCCTTCGAGGATCTCGAGCCGCGAAGCTTCTCGTTCAACTCGCCGTACGGCGCCTGCGTGGACTGTTCGGGTATTGGCACCCGCTTCGAGGTCGACCCGCTGCTGGTGATCCCGGACGACGATCTGTCGGTCGATGACGGCGCAATTGCCCCGTGGGCAGGCAACCGAAACCGGTATTTTCACCACCTGCTCACTGGAGTCGCCAACACACTGGGCTTCGATGCGGACGCTCCGTTTGGAGCGTTGGCATCGAAACATAGAAAGGCTCTGCTGCACGGCACGGGCCAAACCCAGGTGCACGTGTCGTATACGAACCGGTTCGGTCGCAAACGCGAGTACCGCACCGAGTATGAGGGCGTCATCCCATTCTTGAAAAGGCGTCACGAGAACGCCGAATCCGATAGCGCCCGCGCCTACTACGAGGAATACATGCGCGAGATTCCTTGTGGGACCTGCGGAGGGGCGCGGCTAAATCCGGTTTCGCTGGCGGTGGAGATCGCTGGTTCGAATATCTTCGAACTGTCCTCCCTCCCGATCCGCGAAACGGTGGCCGCCCTCGATACGATCGAATTCAGCGACCGTGACGAGATCATCGCCGGGCCAATCCGCAAAGAGGTGAGATCCAGACTGCAGTTCCTGCTTGATGTGGGCCTCGACTATCTGACCCTATATCGAGGGGCAGCCACTCTTTCGGGTGGTGAGGCTCAGCGGATCCGGCTGGCAACCCAGATCGGGTCAGGGCTGGTCGGAGTTCTGTACGTGCTCGACGAACCGTCGATTGGCCTCCATCAACGTGACAATCAGCGACTCTTGGAGACATTGGTGCGGCTGCGAGACCTCGGCAACACTTTGATCGTCGTGGAGCATGACGAGGAGACGATTCGGGCCGCCGACCACATCGTGGATATCGGTCCTGGGGCGGGGGAGCACGGAGGAAGCATCGTCGCTGAGGGCGATATCGATGCGATCCTCAATGAGCCGGCCTCGCTGACCGGCGAGTATCTGGCTGGGAGGCGCCAGATTCTTGCGCCAGAGGTGCGGCGGGAGCCAGACGGCCGTCGCCTGGCGGTGATCGGCGCCCACGAGCACAATCTTGCCGGCATCGATGGTGAGTTCCCCCTGGGCCTGCTCATCGCGGTGACCGGGGTTTCCGGCAGCGGCAAGTCGTCTCTGGTCCAGCAGATCCTCTCCAAGGCCCTTGCTCAAAAGCTCTATCGATCCCGCGCCGTGCCCGGCCATCACAAGCGGGTGGAGGGGATCGAGGAGATCGACAAGGCGATCAACATCGATCAGTCGCCGATCGGTAGGACACCAAGGTCGAACGCGGCGACATATACGAAACTGTTCGACAAGATCCGTCAGCTGTTTGCGGCGACACCCGAAGCAAGAGTGCGCGGCTATCTGCCCGGCCGTTTCTCGTTCAACGTTTCTAGATCGGAAGAGCGTCGTGTAGGGAAAGAGTGTAGATCTCGGTGGTCGCCGTATCATTAAAAAAAAAAACATAAAAAAACACAAAAAAAATAAAAAAAAAAATAAGAACACATATCGCATCCTACATCTGCTGACCACGTGCACCGATCATGCTTCTGCACTCTCCCACA
>CALCCX010000151.1 GCA_937900165.1 uncultured Acidimicrobiia bacterium
GCAGGGTCATGGCGGTCCGGGAAAGAGCCCTCGGGCGACTTGAGTCCATTGGCTCCGGATGCGGGGTAGTCATGACCGCCAGCGGCACGTTTACCGGAGACGGGATGGTGCGGGTGCGGCAGGAGGGCTCGCTGGTGGGAGAGATCGACTGCGAATTCCTCCACGAAGGTCTGCCCCGCCTGAGTCTGACCGCCCATTGGACTCCCGCCGAGAACACCAATGGAACGCCTGGCTATGAGACGGTGCCTGACCCCTTTGACCTCACCGAGACGACCCTGGCCTTGCTGGCGACGCCAGACATCCGGTCGAAAGAGGCGATTGTCAGGCGGTTCGATCACGAGGTCCAGGGTGGAACAGTTGTCAAGCCCTTCGTCGGGATCGACGCGACCGGACCAAGCGACGGCGCGGTCGTGGTTCCGATCGAGACCCGCCACCAGGCCGCCAGGGCCGGTGCCGCATTGGGAGTCGGGGTGAATCCCGCGTATGGGGCGATCGACCCCTACCTGATGGCCTGGGCCGCGGTCGACGAGGCGATCCGCAACGTCGTTTGCCTTGGCGCCGATCCGGACCGAATTTCGATTCTCGACAATTTCTCGTGGGGAAACCCGAGATTGCCTGACCGGCTCGGCTCACTGGTCAGATGTACCCAGGGGTGCCTCGATGCAGCTGTCGCATACGGCGTCCCGTTCGTCTCCGGCAAAGACAGTCTCAACAACGAATATACAGGCCTGGACGGGCTGAAACACACCATCCCTGGCACTCTCGTGATATCGGCACTCGGGATTGTGCCCTCATTGGATCGCACGGTGAGCAGCGATTTGAAGGCCCAGGGAAACTTGCTCGTTGCGATCGGTATGACGAAGGCAGAATTGGGCGGGTCCGCCTATCTCTCGAACAACGGATTGGCCGGCTGGCAGGCCCCTGGTCCCGTTGTCGATGCAATCGCCGGATACCGCTGCCTTCATTCGGCGATCAAGGAGGGACTCGTGCGTTCTTGTCACGACGCGTCCGAAGGCGGCCTGGTGATTGCGGCATGTGAGATGGCCATTGGCGGAGGTCTCGGAATCGACATCAGTTTTGGCGATGTGATTCATGAGGTTGGTCGCAACGACGAACTGGCTTTCAGCGAATCATCCGGCCGAATGCTCGTCGAGGTCACAGCGGTGCAATGCGACCGGTTCATGGAGGTAATGGGAGATTTTCCAAAAGCGATTGTCGGAACGGTCCTGCGAGACGATGACGTAACGATCACTGGGCTAGGCGACCGGACACTCATCTCCAGCGATCTGGCCGCAATCGAACACGCGTGGCGCGGGCATGTCGAGGATTGGTCATGAAACCAAAGGTCCTGATTCTGCATGCCCCTGGCACAAACCGGGATCTCTCGGCGGAATGGGCAGTCGAATTGGCGGGGGGCGATCCCCGGATAGCTCACATCAACACGTTGAAGAGCTTGCGAGATTTTCAGATGCTGATCCTGCCAGGTGGATTCTCGTACGGTGACGATCTTGGGGCAGGCCGCCTCATGGCAACGGCTTTGCGCCATCGGCTGGGCGATGAACTGAATGCTTTCAGTGAAGCCGGTAAACCCGTTCTCGGGATTTGCAACGGGTTCCAGGCCCTGATCAAGTCCGGTGTACTCCCAGGTCTTGTCGACGACACCGGAGTCCGAACTGATGGCGCCAGAGAAGCGACGTTGACCGGCAATGAGTCTGGCCGGTTCGAATGTCGGTGGGTCAGCCTTGAACCCCAACCGAACACGAGCGTGTTCACGAACGGCGTGAGCGAAACGATTCACTGTCCGGTCGCCCACGGAGAGGGACGCTTCGTCGCCGCGGACTCAACAACGTTGGCTCGGATCGAAGCGGCAAAACTCGTCGCCCTCCGCTACGCCGGGTCATGGGGGCTGTACCCAGACAATCCCAACGGCTCATCGAACAATATCGCTGGTATAGCCAACCCGTCCGGAACGATCCTCGGTCTCATGCCCCACCCAGAAGATCACATCATCGCTGCCCAACATCCGAGGAGCCACCGTGGCGAACACGGCGGGTCAGGACTGTCCCTTTTCAAAAACGGAGTGCGATATGCAGAGCAAATCTGATCACTTGCCGGAGGTCCACAGATGATGAATAGGCAAAGCCTGGTCGCGGCGATCCCACACGCACTGGTGGCAACGGATCTGCCCGGTCTAGGCGTGAAGATCGAAGGCAAGGTTCGCGACATCTATGTTCAGGGCGATCGGCGCATCCTGGTTACAACCGACCGGGTGTCGGCCTTCGACAAAGTCGTCGCGGCGATACCCTTCAAGGGTCAGGTTCTCAACCAGCTCAGCGCATGGTGGTTCGACGAGATAGACGATGTGGTTGGGAACCACGTCATTTCCATTCCCGATCCAAACGTCACCGTCGCCCATGAAGCCCAGACTCTGCCGGTCGAGGTCATCGTGCGAGGCTACATCACCGGGGTCACCTCCACGTCGCTCTGGACCTTGTATGAGGCCGGTGTAGAACTGCCATACGGGTTGGATCTACCTCCTGGTCTCAGCAAGAACGATCCCTTACCAGAACCGGTCATCACTCCAACAACGAAGGCAAGTGGTGGAGAGCACGATGAACGTCTCACCAGTGAGCAGGTGGTTTCTCTCGACTTGGTGGAGGCGGGCCTTTGGTCCCACGTTCAGCGTGTCGCGCTCGACGTGTTCGCCAGAGGTCAGGAGGCTGCTGCAGATGCCGGTCTGATACTGGTTGACACAAAATACGAGTTTGGTTTGGTGGAAGGCCAACTGGTCTTGATCGATGAGGTGCACACGCCGGATTCGAGTCGATACTGGTTGGCTGCGAACCACAAGAAGGGCGATCCACAGAACTATGACAAGGAGCACCTGCGTTTGTGGCTCAAGGCCCGCGGCTACAGCGGCGACGGTGCGCCGCCAGAAATACCGGATGAGTTCGTGGCGACTGTGGCGGAGCGGTATATCGATGCCTACGAAAGACTTACCGGCGAGAGTTTTGTGCCTGGGGAGCTCCCGGCCGACAAACGAATAGGAGAGGCGTTGCGATGAAGCCCCTTGTACCCATCATCATGGGATCCAAATCGGATCTCGACCACGGGAGGGCGGTTTCGGCTGCTCTCGACGTTCTGGGGATCGCCAGCGAGATCAGGATCGCCTCAGCCCACAAAGTGGCGACCTACCTACTCGAGATGCTGGCGGTCTACGAATCCGATCCGAGTCCCAAGGTCTACGTCACGATCGCAGGTAGGTCGAATGCTCTGAGTGGACTGGTGGACGGCAATGTTGTGGCGCCGGTGATTGCCTGCCCTCCGTACTCCGACCGATTTGCAGGCTCCGATATCTATTCGTCTCTGAGAATGCCCTCCGGTATCGCGCCTGGTGTGGTGCTCGATCCAGGCGGCGCCGCCCTGCTCGCCGGCAAGATCCTTGGCATGGTCGATGAGGACGTGATGGTGCGGCTCAAGGCGCGCCGCCAGGCTGCCGCGGATGTTTTGATCGCCGATGACCAAACTCTGCGCGAGTAGCCTGGCGTGATCGGGGAGAACTGCGGAGTGCTCGACGAACTAGACCGACCACGCGAGGCTTGTGGGGTGTTCGGAATCTACGCGCCGGGCGTAGATGTGGCCAGGCTTTGCTTCTTTGCTCTCTACGCGCTCCAGCACCGAGGCCAGGAAAGCGCGGGCATAGCCACCAGCGATGGACTGGGGGCGTCACTTCACAAGGGCATGGGCTTGGTCGCTCAGGTGTTCGCCGAAGAGAACTTGGCGGATTTGCGGGGCCACCTGGCCATCGGTCAGACGAGGTATTCGACCACGGGATCTTCGCATCTAGCCAACGCCCAGCCCTATCTCATCGAGACGATGCACGGACCCCTTGGCGTCGGTCACAACGGGAACCTGACCAACGCAGAGAAGCTGCGCGACCGGCTCCTCGACAGAGGAGTAGGGCTCTCGTCGTCGAGCGACAGCGAGGTCATCACCCAGATGCTGGCCGCCCCGCCTACCGGCGAGAGACGGGGTGCTCCAGATTGGGAGGCGAGGATCAGGGCCTTCATGTTGGAGGCGGAGGGCGCATACTCGCTGGTGATCCTCACCAAAGATGGCGTCTTTGGAGTGCGAGACCCGAACGGATTCCGCCCTCTGTGCATTGGCAGACTCCCAGAGGGTGGGTATGTGCTTGCCTCCGAATCTTGCGCTCTGGCAACCGTCGGAGCCCAATACATTCGTTCGGTTGAGCCAGGCGAGATCATCCGGTTGGACGCCGACGGCTTTGAGAGCCTCGTAGGTGCCAGCGCCCCCTCACCTTCGTTGTGTGTTTTCGAA
Organism: uncultured Acidimicrobiia bacterium; assembly: GCA_937900165.1. Lineage (GTDB taxonomy): Bacteria > Actinomycetota > Acidimicrobiia > Spongiisociales > Spongiisociaceae > SZUA-232. Next base: position 4,339 of record CALCCX010000151.1, read on the forward strand.
TATGTCTATTTCGCCAGGCCGGATTCGGTAATCGATGACCAGACCATCCATAGGGTACGCCAGAGCCTTGGCGAGGCCCTCGCCCTGGAGGCCCCGGCGACCGGTGACGTGGTGGTCGGTGTGCCGGACTCGGCCACCCCGGCCGCGATAGGTTACGCAAACGCGTCCGGGATCCCATATACCGAAGGCTTGACCAAGAACCGGTATATCGGCCGGACGTTCATCGAGCCAAACGACCGTCTCAGGCGTTCTGGAGTTCATCTCAAATACAACCCTCTTCGAGCCAATTTGGAGGGCAAGAGGGTGGTGCTCATCGACGATTCCATCGTTCGTGGGACGACCATCGGTCCCCTCGTGAATCTGTTGCGTGAGGGTGGTGCCTCGCAGGTCCATGTGAGGGTTTCATCGCCACCGGTCAAACATCCTTGTTTCATGGGAATCGACATGGCAACCAACCACGAGCTGATCGGCGCGGTCAAAACGGTCGAAGAGATCCGCGAGCACATAGGGGCGGACAGCCTCGCGTATCTTTCACACGATGCCATGATGGCCGCCGTCACCAAGGCCTCGACCTCTAATTCAGGACACTGTGCTGCTTGTTTCACCGGCGAGTATCCGATCAGCCTGCCAGACGATTGGGAGCATCGCGACAAACTGGCGCTGCAGGGAGCGTGGGCGGGCTCCGCCGTGCAACGGTGAGCCGGAACATCCTGATTGTCGGCCGAGGGGGGCGGGAGCACGCCCTTGCTGCGACGTTGCGAGAATCCGCAGACGTGGGGACTGTGTTCGTCACCCCTGGCAACGGTGGCACCGAAACGGCCGGTGTAGGTATTGCCAACGTTGCGATCGAAGAGGGCGATTTCGAGACGCTTCTGGCCTTCGCCAGGAGCGAAGCCGTCTCGATGACGGTCGTGGGACCCGAGGGCCCCCTAGCTGATGGGATCGTCGATCGGTTCGTCGAGGCCGGCCTGCGTTGTTTCGGACCTGGCCAGGATCAGGCGCGGCTGGAATCGTCCAAGGCGTATGCAAAAGAACTGATGCGCCGGCTTGACATACCAACTGCGGCGTTTGCCCGATTCGACCAGTATGAAGAGGCCGCCGAACACCTCGAGGCCGCTGCGTCTGGCGTCGTTCTGAAGGCGTCGGGTCTGGCGGGCGGCAAAGGCGTCATCTTGCCGGCCACCCTCGCCGATGCACAGAGGTCTCTGAGGGCAATCATGGTTGAGCGCTGTTTCGGAGACGCCGGTGACACCATTGTCATTGAGGAGCGCTTGGTCGGGCAAGAGGTTTCGATCCTGGCGTTTTGCGACGGGAACACGGTCGCCGTGATGCCCCCGGCCCAAGATCACAAGCCGGTCTTCGATGGTGACCTTGGTCCCAATACCGGCGGGATGGGAGCGTTCGCACCGACCTCGCTCGTCGACGCGGAGTTACTCGATGAAATCGTTGAAACGGTGCTCCAACCAGTGATGGTCGAGATGGGGTCGCAGGGAACCCCGTATGTCGGTGTCCTGTACGCGGGCCTGATGCTCACGGCTGAGGGCCCAAGAGTGCTCGAATTCAACTGCCGGTTCGGCGATCCGGAGACTCAGGTGATCTTGCCGTTGCTCGAAAACGATCTGCTGTCCGTGTTCGACGCGTGCGTCGATGGCGCTCTTGGGACGATCGACCTGGTTTGGCGGCAGATGGCTGCCGCCACCGTAGTGGTTGCCTCCGATGGTTACCCTGGCACCCACCCGGTTGGCCGGGTCATCAAGGGTTTGGCCGAGGCGGTAGGTCAACCTGGGGTGCAGGTCGTTCACGCCGGGACGACAGTTGACGGCAACGATCTGGTGACAGACGGTGGCCGGGTGTTGGCTGTCACCGGAGTAGCCTCCGGTCTGGACGAGGCACTTCGGATCGCCTATCAGGGGCTGGCGAGTATCTCGTTCGAGGGGATGCATTTTCGCACCGATATCGGGTTTCGGCGCGTTCGAGATTCTTCGGGTCTTTATGCATCCTCTGGGGTCGATATCGACGCTGGGGAACGCTCGGTCCGTCTGATGGCCGAGGCCGTCCGCTCGACTCACGGGCCTGAGGTAATTGGCGGCGTCGGGGGCTTTGGCGGGATGTTCGATGCCTCTCGACTTCCAGAGTCGCCTGTCCTGGTTGCCTCCACCGACGGGGTTGGCACAAAGACGAAACTGGCCGTAGCCCTTGGCAGATTCGACACGATCGGCCAGGACATCGTCAACCATTGCATCAACGATGTTCTCGTTCAGGGCGCAGAGCCGTTGTTTTTTTTGGACTATTTCGCGACCGGTAGCCTCGATCCTGAGATGGCGGCAACCATCGTCTCTGGTATGGCCGTGGCCTGTCGCGAGGCTGGGTGCGCCCTACTCGGAGGAGAGACGGCCGAAATGCCCGGCGTCTACCTGCCAGGCGAAATCGATATCGCCGGAACGATGGTGGGCGTGGTGGGTCGTGATGACATCATCGACGGGGCGAAAATCGAGGTTGGTGACCAGGTCATTGGAATCGCTTCATCTGGATTGCACACCAATGGGTACTCGCTGGCGCGCCGGGTACTGGAGGGCCTGGAGCTTTCGGAAGCGATCGAGGAGTTGGGTGGGTCCCTTGGGGGTGCGCTGTTGGTTCCACATCGCAGCTACCTCGCCGATGTCAAGGCCGTGCGAGAGGTCGGCGTCATTATCAAGGGGCTGGTCCACGTCACTGGTGGTGGGCTCGTAGACAACCCGCCGCGTGTCCTGCCTGCTGGAGCGGCCATGCGGATTCATCGGTCCTCATGGCGGGTTCCGCCGCTGTTCGAGCTGATCCGGAACGAGGGCAGGATACCGGAGTCTGAAATGCTCCGCGCGTTCAATATGGGTCTTGGAATGCTGGCGATTGTGGCGCCTGATGAGGTGGAGAGGGCGCACCGAGCGATCGGTCACGAGTCCTATTCCGTGGGGGAGATCATTGCGCTCGTTGCAGACCGGGTGGAGTTCGTCGGGTGAAACGGGTCGCGGTTCTGATCTCAGGCCGCGGCACCAACCTCGCGGCCTTGCTCGATTCGGTGGATTCGGGCGATCTCGAAGCCGAGATCGTTGTCGTGGTCTCGAATCGCTCAGACGCGTACGGGCTGATCAGAGCCGAACAGGCGGGCATCGAAAACTCTGTCTGCCGGCCGGCCGACTACGGCTCGCGCCAGGCCTTCGATATTGGGCTGGCGGAGTCGGTCGAGAGCCATTCGCCAGATCTCGTCGTTCTGGCCGGCTGGATGCTCATTCTCGGTTCCAGTTTCCTCGACCACTTTGTGGGCCGAGTGATCAACCTGCATCCAGCTCTGCCTGGGCAGTTCCCGGGCACGGGCGCCATCGACCGAGCCTACGAGGCCTTCAAGCGAGGCGAAATCAATCGTACCGGGGTGATGGTCCACCACGTCATCCCAGAAGTCGACGCCGGCCCGGTGATCATCAAGGAAACGGTGCCAATCCATGCCGACGATACCGAGTCCGATCTCACGGCCAGAATCCGCGAGGTGGAACATCGTCTGATAGTCGAAGCCGTCAGAAGGGCATAGTTGGCTGTGGCTGTAGGCGTGGCCAGGACACGTCCTCGGATGGCGCCGGGTCGCCTAGGCTGGCGGAGGCGATTTCGAAGGGATCTTGAACGGTGTTTGACGTTGTCATTATTGGGGGAGGACCGGGGGGCTATGGCGCCGCGCTGTACGCCCACAACTTTGGTCTGTCTGTCGCGATCGTGGAAAAGGACACGGTTGGGGGGACCTGCCTTCTCAGGGGTTGCATCCCAGCCAAAACGTGGTTGCAGGCTGCCGAAGTGTTCACGACGGTCAAAGGGGCGGCCACCTTCGGGGTCATGAGCAGCGAGCCCAGCTTTGACTGGGCGGCCGGCCTCGAGAGGAAACGCAAGATCGTAGACGGTCTGGTGAGGGGTGTTTCAGGGCTCCTCAAATCCAGGGGTGTTGAGATCATTGATGGATTTGGCCGGATTGCCGGTCCCAACCGGGTCACGGTTGAAACCGAGGAAGGAACGAGGGACCTCGAGGCGACCAACATCATCCTGGCAACCGGCTCCTCACCTTCTTCGATCCCAGGGTTCGACTTCGACGGCATCAATATCGTGAGTTCCGACCATGCTTTGGACTGGGAGTCTCAACCGTCACGGGTCGGCATTGTCGGAGGCGGCATCATCGGATGCGAGTTCGCGAGCCTGCTTGCCGACCTCGGTAGCGAGGTGACGGTCGTCGAAATGCTCGATCAAATCGTGCCGGGGTTCGACGGTGACGCGGCCAGAGAGCTCCGCAAACAATTGAGTCGGCGAGGGGTCGTCTTTCATACTTCGGTGGGGGTGTCAGGGCACAAGGTGACGGAGAGCGGAGTTGAGCTCAGTTTCGGCGACCAAATGATCGAGGTGGACAAGGTGTTGGTAGCGGTTGGCCGGCGACCTCTGACTGATGGGATTGGCCTTGACACAACCAAGGTCGAAACGGACCGAGGGTATGTCCTCGCAGATCTGGAAACGATGCAGACTGCCGAGCCCGGGATTTTTGCAGTTGGAGATATCGTCGCGGACACACCGGGCCTTGCTCACGGCGCGTTCGCCGAGGCGATCGCGGCCATCACCTACATAGCGACCGGAAACACGGCGGCGGTCGACTATCGAGCGATTCCCAATGTCGTCTACACCCACCCCGAGGCCGCCCAGGTCGGTATGACCGAAGCCGAGGCCACCGAAGCCGGCATGGTCACCAAGGTGCACAACCATTCCTTCATGGGCGTCGGCCGTGCTCAGATCATTGGTAAGAACCGGGGTTTCGTCAAGATCGTCGCGCAGGAGGATGGTCCGATCATCGGCGCCTCGGTGGTTGGCCCCCACGCTGGGGAGCTCATCCACGAATTGATGTACGCCGTTGGATGGGAGGCGTTGCCTGAGGAGGCGGCAGCGTTCGTTCACGCCCATCCGACGCTTTCTGAAGCGGTCGGAGAATCACTGATGGCGACCGCCGGTCGCGGCCTGCATTGAACTAAACGGAGGATCGAGATGGCTACGACAATCAGCATGCCCCAGTTGGGGGAGACGGTGACGGAGGGGACGATCCTGCGGTGGGCGATCCAGGTGGGTGACACTGTTTCGGAGGATGATGTCTTGGTGGAGATCTCGACGGACAAAGTGGATACCGAGGTTCCGTCTCCTGCGTCTGGGGTCGTGTTGGAGATTTTGGTTGCTGAGGGTGAGACGGTGCCGGTTGGTGCTGAGCTGGTTGTCATCGGGGACCCGGACGGGACACCCGTTTCGGCCGAAACGTCACGGTTGAGCGGGTCAGGTGTCGAAGTTGACGAACCCGTTGATTCGCCAGACACTGGCATGGAAACCGTTGGCGACGAGCAGACCTCAGGACCGGCGGGTCAGGACCCAGCCGAGGATGGAGCAGGCGAGCACCATCCGCTAGCCGGGGCCGGTTTGTTCCTTTCGCCGGTTGTCCGGAGACTTGCAAGGGAGCATGGAATCGATGTCGGAAAGATCGCTGGTACGGGTCGTGGTGGACGAGTGACCCGAGATGACCTGCTCGCCGTCATCGAGGGTCAGGGTTCCTCGCCGGGTACCGAGCAGCCTGACAAAGATGACCAGGCGGACCAGGCCGGCGAAGATGTCCAGGCCGGTGAGGGCTTGATCGGAGCCGTTGAAGACGGTCGCCTACCTGGCTCTGAGCTGATCGCCCCGCGAGCGTCGGCCTCCCAGGACGAACCGGCCCAGATCGAACCGGCCCTGATCGAACCGGTCTCCCAGGACGAACCGGCCCTGATCGAACCGGCCTCCCAGGACGAACCGGCCCAGATCGAACCGGCCTCCCAGGACGAACCGGCCCAGATCGATTCAGAAGAAGGCGATGTCCCGCCGCCGCCTGAACCGGCTGCTCCACCGGTCGTCGCAGCGGAGCCGTCGGTCTCCGTGGGGTCGGGCGCAGACTCCCAAGGCCAAGAAGATCCGTCACAACGTGATGCGCCCCCAGTGACACCCTCTCGCGAGGGAGACGAGATACGGGAACTCGATCGGCTCAGGGCGGCCATAGGCCGGAACATGATCAAGGCCAAACAGACGGCTGCGCACGTCTGGACTTCGGTTGAGGTCGATTTCGAACGAGTCGAGCGAGTCCGCCAGGCTCATCGAGAGCAGTGGAAGGCCGAAGAGGGTTTTTCGTTGACCTACCTTCCTTTCATAACGAAGGCCACTCTCGACGCCCTCCGTGCCTACCCGGTGGTCAACAGCTCGTTCTATCTGGAGGACAACAAGGCAGTCTTTCATCACAACATCAATCTCGGAATTGCAGTCGACCTCGACCAAAAGGGACTGATCGTCACCTCGATTCGAGATGCAGACGATCTGACCCTGCGAGGCATTGCGAAGGCGATTCGGGCTCTGGCAGACAAGTCCCGGGCCGGCAAGCTCGGCCCGGACGACATCTCAGGGAGCACCTTTACCATCACCAACCCTGGGCCATTCGGGTCGTTCATGTCCGCGCCGATCATCAACGTACCCAATGTGGCGATTCTGTCGACAGATACGATCACCAAACGGCCTGCTGTCGTTACGACCGCTGACGGCCAGGACACCATCGCCATTCGCCACATCGGGTACCTGGGGTTGTCGTGGGATCACCGGGCACTGGATGGTTCAACAGCGGTGCTCTTCCTGCGCCGCATCAAGGAGAATCTGGAGAGCTGGGATTGGGAACAACAGGTGACCTAGACGCCAGGGTTGCGACCAGCATCCCGGCAGATTCGTCTCTCTTCAGGGGACGCTGGCTCGGTCGGCTTTCCTATGAAGAGGCCTGGGACCTCCAGAAGGCGATGTGGGAAGGCCTGGTGGAGGATCGCGCCGCTGACGACTATCTGCTGCTGCTCGAACACCCCCACGTCTATACCGTCGGGCGAAACGGAAACGGGGCCAATCTCCTGGTTTCCGATGGGCGCTTGGCCGAGCTCGGCGCTAGACGCTTTGACATCGACAGGGGGGGTGACGTCACCTATCACGGCCCCGGCCAGCTCGTCGGCTATCCGATCGTTCGGCTGGCGGATTCGAAGAAGATCGTTCCGTACGTGAGGGCGGTAGAGGAAGTAATCATTCGCACCCTCATGGATTTCGGCGTCGAGTCCTATCGTGAAGCCGGCTACACCGGCGTGTGGACAGACGAGGGGAAGATCGCCGCGATCGGTGTTCGTGTATCGCGTCATGTGACGATGCATGGCTTTGCAATCAATGTGGCGCCGGACATGACCTATTTCGACCACATGAACCCCTGTGGAATCGTCGATCGCCAGGTCACCTCATTGAAGGAGCTGAGTGGGTCGGATCTGTACATGGAAGACGTTGTCGAGGCGCTGATCCCTCATTTCCAAGAGGTCTTCGGTTTCGAAGGCGCCGAGGTTCAGTTGGGGGCATTCACCCGAGGACAAGGGCGGCCGCGAAGTTTCGAAGTAGACGAATTGGTCGCAGCGGGAACGTTCTCACCGGCCAAGCGTGCCGAGGTCCCGGTGGTGCTCAACGGTCGTCTCGCAGGCGAACCGGAACGCCCGGACTGGATGAAGGTCAAGGCGCAGATGGGAGAGGAATACCGCGACCTCAAGAAGTTGATGCGGGGCCTCGACCTCGTAACGGTCTGTGAGGAGGCCGGTTGCCCCAATATCTACGAATGCTGGAGTCAGGGCACTGCAACGCTGATGATCCTCGGTGACAAATGCACGAGGGCTTGTGGGTTCTGCAATGTCCAGACCGGCAGACCCACCGAGCTGGATGTTTTCGAGCCCTTCAGGGCAGCGGAAGCAGTTCAGCAAATGGGTCTGAGTCATGCCGTGATCACCTCGGTCAATCGTGATGATCTCGATGACGGCGGATCAGAAATCTTTGCTCAGACGATCAGGGAGATCCTCAACCGGGTTCCTGCGTGCGATGTAGAAGTACTGATCCCGGATTTCAAGGGCGATCGTGACGCCCTTGAGCGGGTCATCGCCGAAAAACCTGCGGTACTCAACCACAACACCGAAACGGTCTTGCGGCTGCAACGGGAGATCCGAACATCGGCGTCCTATGGCCGTTCTCTGGCCCTGCTGGCAAGAGCCAAATGGGCTAATCCGTCTGGGGCGGTCAAATCTGGCCTGATAGTGGGAATGGGAGAGCGACGTGAGGAGGTGCTCGGAGCCCTCGCCGACCTGCGGGCTGTGGGAGTAGACATCGTGACGATCGGGCAGTATCTCAGACCGACGCCTGGCCACCGCCCAATTGACCGCTACGTCGAACCCGAAGAGTTTGAGGAGTTCGCGTCTGTTGGCAAGGAACTCGGTCTTGCCCATGTCGAGTCAGGGCCGCTGGTTCGCAGCTCCTATCACGCCCGCGATTCGCTCGACGCCGCCGGACCCTCTGTTCCGGTCGAGATCCGGTCTGGGCGCTGACCAGAGCGGAGGAGCCGCCGGGGCGCACCGACGTCGGTGAGTACACGCTCTGGGGTATATTCGCGCTCGTGTTCGTGGCCGGGCTGGTATTCAGACTGGCTGTGATCAATGAGGCCTTTTGGTACGACGAAACGATTTCGGCGACCCGCTACTTCTCCTCTTCGCCTTCAGACATCCTGTCGGCGAGCCATCCGAACAACCACCCCCTGTACTCGCTTTCGGTCCGAGCCGTTTGGGCGGTCTTTGGGGAGAGTGAAGTCGGTGCCCGGCTTCCGGCCTTTGTGGCATGGCTGGCGATTTTGGCGATGCTGGTTTGGCTGGGCGCACGGCTGTTTTCTGCTCGGGTAGGTTGGCTGGCGGCCATGCTCGCCGTGCTGGCCTACTGGCAGGTGAGATACAGCGTGGAGGCGAGGGGAAACATGTTGGCCACCGCGTTGGGACTTGGGGCGATGATCATTCTGATCAATGGTCTTGACAAACGCAGACAACTTCAGGTCATGGCCTCGGCACCGGTTCTGGCTCTCGCGACGCTGGCCCACCTCTACGCGGCGGTCCTGATAGTCGGGGTCTTGTCGATTTGGCTGGCTGCTCGGGTGAGTTCGCGTTCGGATTTCCAGGTAGAGCTGCGTCCGATGCTCGCGTGGGCCCTGCTGTTCGGCGGGCTGATGATCCTCTTCTATCTGCCTGCCCAGAATCTGATAAAGGTCGCCGGCTCGCTGATTCTGCGCGGCGAAGCTCCGGGGTCGGGATCCTTGACCCAGACCAGGTCACTCAACGTCGGCTACCTCCTGGAGGTATCGAGAGGCTTTCTCAGCGGTGTTCCGACGGTGAGCGGAGCCGCGCTGTTGATAGTTCCCTACGGGTTCGGTCTCTGGTTGGTGCGGCGTCGTCCGGTGGCCTTGGCCGTGTTGGCCATTCCCCCTCTGGTGCTGGCGGCCGGAGCCCTCACAACTTTCCTGTTCTTTGAACGCTTCCTCATCGTCGTGCAGCCGTATGTGTTGCTGGCGGTGGCGGTCGGCATCGACGGGATGACGAGGCGGATCTTGCCGGCCCGATCGATGATCTCGGCGATGGCATCTGCGGCCGCCGTAGTTGCGATCACGCTGATCCCCAACGGGGGATTTCCCGAATCCCTGCCGATGCAAGTTCGCCAATGGGACGACGCCGCGGCCTTCATCGACGCCAACGGTGCTTCGCTGGTGGTGGCCAATCCGCTCGACGGGAGCTTCAGCCCGGTGCGAGACGCGCTCGGTTACTACCTGCGGGAGTCCAGCATTGTCGAGCCTCTGCAGGGCGATGTCGAGGAAGGATCCGAGGTTTTCTACGTTCGGCGGGCCGGAGGCGCCCCAGAGATTGGGCTCGAAATCGAAACGGGCGATCCGGTGGAGTTTGGAGAAGTGAAAGTGTTCCGCCAGGTGTGGACTGGTAGCGGTCTGGTGCCGGCCCCGTAGGCGATCCGCGATCCGCCTTCCGCCGCGCCTCCCCAGTGGTGTATCCACTAGCCTCGGCCTTCGACGATTTCGATTGGGATGAGGAGCGGGCAACGGTGGCGGACAAGGCTGGTCAAACGATCGAGAACCTGTTGCAGGAAGATCGAACATTCCCGCCCTCTGCCGAGTTTACGGCTAATGCCAACGCCAAGCCAGGCATCCATGAGGATGCGGCCGCCGACCCCGTCGGGTTCTGGGTGAAAGAGGCTTTCGATCGGGTGACCTGGTTCAAGGAACCGACGGTGATGCTCGACGACTCCAACGCCCCGTTCTTCAAATGGTTCAGTGATGGCGAGCTGAATATCACATACAACTGCCTTGATCGCCATCTCGAGGCAGGCCGGGGTGACAAGGTCGCCTATTACTGGGAAGGCGAGCCCGGAGACGAGCGGACGATCACCTATCAGGACCTAGCGGACGAGGTCGGCCGTTTCGCCAACGGTCTCAAGTCGCTCGGGGTGCAAAAGGGTGATCGGGTGGCGATCTACATGGGCATGGTGCCAGAGTTGCCGATGGCGATGCTGGCCTGCGCCCGGATCGGTGCTGCCCACTCGGTTGTTTTTGGTGGGTTTTCATCCGATGCGATCGTCGATCGGGTAGAGGACGCCGGGGCCAAGGTTCTGATCACCTGCGATGGTGCCTGGAGACGTGGCTCGGTGGTGGATCTCAAGGGGGCAGCAGACACCGCCATGGAGCGGACCGATTTCATCGAGCACTGCATCGTTGTGGAGAGGACCAAACAGGGTGTTGCCATGAAGGACGGACGCGACGTCTGGTGGCATGATCTGATCGCCGACCAGCCCGCGGATTGCGTCGCTGAGGTGATGAACGCCGAGGACCTTCTCTATATCCTCTACACGTCTGGGACGACTGGCAAGCCCAAGGGCATCATGCATAGTACGGGCGGCTACCTGGTGGGGGCGACGAGTACCCATAGCTATGTGTTCGACATCAAGCCGGATGAGGACATTTGGTGGTGCGCGGCGGACATCGGCTGGGTCACCGGCCACACCTACATCGTCTATGGGCCGTTGGCCAACCAGACGACCAGCGTGATGTATGAGGGTACGCCGGATTTCCCCGACAAGGATCGGCTGTGGGCGATCATCGAAAAGTACAAGGTCACCCAGCTCTACACCGCGCCGACCGCCATTCGTGCGTTCATGAAATGGGGGGAGGACTATCCCCGCCGCCATGACCTGTCATCGCTTCGGCTGCTCGGAACGGTGGGCGAACCCATCAACCCGGAGGCCTGGATTTGGTATCACGAGAACATTGGCCCAAAAACGGCGCCAATCGTCGACACCTGGTGGCAGACCGAAACCGGTTCGATCATGATCTCACCGCTGCCTGGCGTAACCACCACCAAGCCTGGAACTGCAACCGCGGCCATGCCGGGGATCCAAGCCGACATCGTCGACGAGGACGGCAACTCCGTTCCGAAGGGCGGAGGTGGTTTTTTGGTGATCAGGGGACCGTGGCCCTCGATGTTGCGTTCGATCTGGGGCGACGATCAGCGCTACGTCGAGACCTACTGGTCTCGGTTTGAAGGACTGTATTTCCCAGGGGATGGAGCGAAACGCGACGAGGATGGATACATCTGGCTGCTGGGTCGGGTAGACGATGTCATGCTGGTGGCCGGTCACAACATCTCTACGATGGAGGTCGAATCGGCGTTGGTGTCCCATCCTGCGGTGGCCGAGGCGGCCGTTGTCGGGGCGAAGGACGAGCTGACCGGCCAAGCGATAGCCGCGTTCGTAAGCCTGCGTGGGGGTTTCGAGGGCAACGATGATCTGCTGGTCGAACTCCGCGACCATGTTTCTTCGTCGATCGGTCCGATCGCCAAACCCAAGAGCATCGTCTTCACCCCAGATGTACCCAAGACGAGGTCCGGCAAGATCATGCGGCGTCTGCTGCGCGACATCGCCGAGAACCGGGAGTTGGGTGACGTCACCACCCTGGCCAACGCAGACATTGTCGCTGAAATTGCTGAGCAGGCGGCGGCAGCACCCAAGGAGGATTGAACTCGGGAGGGTCCGTGGCAGACGTCGCGCGGTATTGAGCGCAGATTGTCCGGTCAAAAGTAAACCCTGAGTGGTTCGTCCTGCGATTGGTAGTTGAGGATCCGAAGAGGGATCCCGACATTACGAATGCTGATGCCCTTCGTCTCACCCTCTGGCCTACGCCGGATGCGCAAGGCATCACATTCCTTGACTTGCTGGACCGAGGTTTAGATCTATGGAAGATTCAGCCAGGGACGACCACGAACCAAGTCACCATGCTGCAAGGGGGTTTGTGGGGTCAGTTCTCGGCAAGATCGGTCGGCGCCTCGACTCCCAGGAGACGCTCACTGAGGGTGAGCGACTTGTGATCGTGAACAGGTTGTTCCACGAAGGCCGGCGTTTGCGCGAGTCGAGGCGGCGTTTCGCTTTCATGATGGGATTGTCGGTAGCGATCGCAACGTTCGGCCTTCTGTCGGACTCGACGGCCGTGGTGATAGGGGCAATGCTCGTGGCGCCCCTGATGGGGCCCGTTCTCGGGGTGGCTGCGGCCATCGTTATGGGGTGGCCGAAGCGGATTGTCGGCCAGGGCCTACTCGTGGCACTCGGCTCCGTCCTGGCCGTCGCACTCGCTTTTGGGATTGCCTTTGTCGTGCCTTGGCAGCGCGAGCCGCTGCCAGGCGAACTGGTCGCTCGCACGTCACCGAATCTTCTGGACCTTGGCATTGCCCTGGCCGCCGGCGCTGCCGGTGCGTACGCGCAAGTACGCAGGCAGGCCAGCGACGCGCTGATCGGTGTCGCCGTTGCTGTAGCGCTCGTTCCGCCTCTGGCAGTCATTGGCGTTACTCTTCAGTTGGCCGAATATCGTTTGGCCCTTGGCGCGCTCCTCTTGTTCCTCGCCAATGTCTCGGGGATTGTCATGGCCGCAGGCCTCACCTTTCTGTTCGTCGGTTTCGTCCCCGGCCGAAGACTCCTGACCGGCAACAACGCGATTGCTTCCGGTATGCGCTGGGCTCTCGCGGCCGTCCTCCTCATCGTGATTCCGATGCAATTCGGGCAAGGCAACGTATTGGCCGCCACCGACCCGACGGCCGAGGTAGCCGCCGTCGTAGAGACATTCATCACCGAGCGTACTTCAGCAGAAATGGTGGGAGTCTCGGTCGAAGTCGAGAACGGCGTGACAGACGTCAACGTCGTTGTGGCTACCTCGTCGACCGCGCCGACCGTGACCCAGTTGGCAGCCCTCCTTGCCGAACAATTGGGGACAACGGTCCAGGTGAGCCTTCAAGTCGTCGAGAGTGAGGTAAACCAGGCCACGATCTCTGGCGGTTGACCGGAGTCACCATTGGGCAAGGCGGCCGGTCAGCCGAGTTGGCTTTGCATCGCCGCGGCGGTTTCGATGCGCGGCCGTTCATGTCAAAGTGCGGAGACCAGGTCGAGCGCCACTCTGAACACTGCCTCGTTGCCTTCAACCAGACGCAGCTGTTCGTCAGGTTCGAGTGGATCGAGGAAACTGCGTCCCGCCAGCAATTCGTCCCAGACGACGAGCATCGAAACGGCAGCCATCCCGAAGTGGCGAGCGACGGCCAACGTTGTGGCTGTTTCCATGTCAACGGACAGATATTTGGCCTCATGCCAGGCCTGAACCATCTCTCCGCTCTGGGCGAAGATCGAGGGCCAGGTCAGATTCGTGCCGTTGTGCACGGTGTAGTTGCGGGAAGCAAGTAGTGAACGTGCCTGGTGACTCCGCCGCGGATCGGCCCTGGTGACGTCGCCGGCCCCGTAAATCCGAGCGATGCCTTCCTGGCACACCGCGACATCAGGCACCACTATGTCGCCAGGTCTGAGGTTTCTTTGCAGGCCCCCGCAGGTTCCGATCTGCACCGCCAACGTCGTCCCCAAGATCGGAAGAGCACACGTCTGAACTCCAGTCACACTGATATATCTCGTATGCCGTCTTCTGCTTGAAAAAAAAAAAAAGAAATAACAATCAAAAAAAAAAAAAAAAAAAAACAAAGTACAAACTGTACTCCAC